>CANJDY010000117.1 GCA_947472635.1 Chitinophagaceae bacterium | reverse complement strand
GCGTTGCATTTACCTTTAATCGCTTGGGAGAGTTTAAAGTAAAAAATGCTGGCTTAAATATTGAAGACCTAGAATTGGAATTAATTGACTTCGGCTTGGAAGAAATTGGTGAAGACAGTGAAGGAAATATTGTAATCCGGGTAACTTTTACAGAATTTGGCCATATGGCAAAAGCCCTCGAAGAAAGAAAGATTGAAGTAATTGCTGCCGAACTCACTCGAATTCCGATGAATACCACCGAACTGGATGAGGAAGCTGCGCAGGACGTATTTAAATTGATTGATAAGTTAGAGCAAGACGAGGATGTTCAAAAAGTATATCACAATATGAAGTAGAATGGCGGGGGCCTTTCCAGCTCCACCAATCCAATTGCTAGACATGGATTTCCCCTTTCATATAAAAAACACAGTTCCCACTCATCAGAACCCTGGTGCCTGCATTTTGACACCACAATTCACCCCCTCTTTTGGATAATTGTTTCGCATGCAAAACATCCTTTCCTAGTTTTTCTGCCCAAAAAGGAATAAGGGATGAATGAGCTGAGCCGGTTACAGGATCTTCAGGAATGGTGCAATTGGGCATAAAGAATCTTGAAACAAAATCACAATCTTTTCCTGGAGCAGTTACTATGATTCCGACTACATCAATTTGATTAATAAGGGTAAAGTCGATATCCAGATTCATCAGTTCTTTTTCAGTGGCAACCTCCACTATATAATCTCGGCTTTTGTATACCCCCAATGGATCCTTAATCCCCAATCCCGGTATAAGTTGGTCGGGATATTCCGTTACCCTTTCCGGCATTCGGGAGGGGAAATTTAACTGAAATTGATTATCATTTCTAGTGATGACCAATTCACCGCTTTTTGAATAAAAAAGCAACTCTTTTTTTGAATAGCCTAGAAATTCATATAGTACAAAAGCGCTTGCTAAGGTAGCATGACCGCAGAGATCTATTTCAAATTCAGGTGTAAACCATCGGATATGGTAACCATTTCCTTTGGGCACAAAAAATACAGTTTCTGCTAAATTATTTTCCACAGCAATCAGCTGCATCAACTCATCCTCCAACCAATTTTCCAAGGGAATAACTGCTGCAGGGTTGCCACCAAAAAGCCGATTGGTAAATGCATCAATCTGGTAGAGGGTTAACTTTGGCATGTCAAATTATTGAATGATAAAACAACCAGTAGCTGAGTGAAAAATGCGACTGTCATTAAGTACTGTACTATAGATTCAAACCCCTTATTCAGCCATCATTTCCTTGATCACCCTTATCACATCTTCCATATTAGGCTTGCTGAAATAGTCGCCATCACTAGAGTAGGAAGGCCGGTGAGACTGTGCCGTAAGGGTTCTGGGAGATATATCTAGGTACTTATATCCGCCCTGTTCCTCCATCACCTTGTTAAACATAAATGCAGCTGCACCACCTGGTACATCCTCGTCAACAAAAACAATCCGATTGGTTTTTTTTAGCGACGCAACAATATGATGATGGATATCGAAAGGGAGTAAAGTTTGAACATCGATCACCTCACAACTGATTTGCATTCTGTCTAAAGTTTCCGCTGCTTCCAATACTATTCGTAAGGTGGCGCCATAAGTAACTACGGTCATATCCTTTCCCGGCTTAACAATTTCGGGAACGCCTAAAGGCACGGTATAGGTCAATAAATTCGTAGGCAATTTTTCCTTCAGGCGATAGCCATTTAAGCACTCAATCATCAGTGCAGGGTCGTTGGACTGAAGAAGGGTATTATACATCCCAGCAGCCTGCACCATATTGCGGGGAACACAAATATACATTCCCCTCAATGAATTAATGATCATTCCCATTGGCGAGCCACTATGCCAGATGCCTTCTAAACGATGTCCTCTAGTACGTACAATTAGCGGGCAACTTTGTCCACCTGCAGTTCGGTAATGGGTAGTGGCGCAATCATCACTTAGGGTTTGCAAACCATACAACAAGTAGTCGAGGTATTGAATTTCAGCAATGGGTCTCAAGCCCCGCAATGCTAGTCCAATTCCTTGACCCATGATGGATAATTCACGTATACCGGTATCAAAAATACGCTGCTCACCATATTTTTCTTGAAGGCCACTAAAGCCCTGGTTTACATCTCCAATTAATCCTACATCTTCGCCAAAAGCAGTTACCTTATCATTGCTTTCAAAAAGCTGATCAAAGTAATTATTTAGCACTTCATAGCCATTCATCATTTTGGCATCTTCGCTAAATACCGGCTTTATTTCTTTCACCTTTAAAGCCGACTTTGGACCTTCATTATAAAGTAGCGTATTGTACAATGCGGCATTCTTTACTGCAAGTTCCTTGTAATAATTGCGCACCTCAGTGGCAGCTTTACTATTACCGGCAATATCCAAACTGGTAGCCAAGCATTTCATTAAATCGCGACGAAGCGGCTCTTTACTAGCAACCAATTCATCAATCATTTGAATAATGGTAGCAGCATTTGTTGAAGTCAAATTGTCTGCAAGTTGTTTCATCAATTTAATTCCAGTTTGCATCTGCTGCTTCAAAGGGGCTATATATTTCTCCCAAGCTTTTTGCTTGCTTTCTTTAATCAATAATTTAGCATTCATTTCTATCTCCAACAGTTCATTTTCTTCTGCCAAGGAATTTTCTAATAACCATGTCCTCATTTGACTGTTACAATCCCATTCCTTTTCCCAGGCAAGCCGCTCAGAGCTTTTATACCTTTCATGACTGCCAGAAGTGGAGTGACCTTGTGGTTGGGTGATCTCTTCAATATGAAAAATTGCAGGGGTATGGGTATCTCTTATTTTTTGAATGGCTGGTTCAAGCACTTCGCACATACCAGCATAATCCCAACCTTTCAAATTGTAAATATCAACGCCATTCGTACCCTCTTTTTTTTCCATCCCCCGCAGGGCAGTAGAAATGGAGCCCTTAGTGGTTTGAAGGTCTTTTGGAACTGAAATTCCATATCCATCATCCCAAACAAAAATAGCCAGTGGAATTTGAAGCACTCCGGCCGCATTTACCCCTTCCCAAAAATGCCCTTCTGAAGTAGATGCATCTCCGATGGTGCAAAAACAAACTTCATTTCCATTATCGCTTAAATGCGTGTGTTGTTTATAAACCGGTGAATTTCGAAATAGTTTGGATGCCAATGCCAAACCCAATGCCCTGGGCACTTGCCCAGCAGTGGGTGCCATATCGCTGCTGCTGTTTTTTATATTCACTAGGTCAAGCCAATCTCCATTTTTATCCACTATTTTGGTAGAGAAATGCGCATTCATCTGTCGACCTGCACTAAAGGGATCATGCTCAATATTTGGATCAGAAAACAACTGCGAAAAATATTGTTCCACCGTAGCCACTCCAGCTGCAAACATAAAGGTCTGGTCACGATAATAACCCGCCCTAAAATCGCCCGGTTTAAAAAATTTGGCAACGGCCACTTGAGCCACTTCCTTGCCATCACCAAATATGCCAAATTTAGCTTTCCCTGTCAAAACTTCCTTTCTACCCACTAAGCTGGTCTCCCTGCTTTCGCAGGCTAAACGGTAGTCATTTAGCACTTCATTGCGAAAATGATCAAAACTCAGCTGCTCCTGTAATGCAATGTCATTGGAATTTACTGTATCCATTTAACAAATGTAAATTATACTTGTGATGATTGTTAAAAATTTGGTAATCAAATAAACAATTTGTTATGATTTTATTTATTTTTTTTTAAATTTGCTTTGAAGGTTTACCTTTTTTAAGAAGTTCATAAGTTTTCAACTAAACTAATAAAAATGGGTAATCTGACGTTAAATCAATACTTTTATTTATTAAACTAACAGAAATACTAAAAAAATATACTCCAATTTCCATTAAAGTGGTACATTAGTAGTCAAAATAAACCAAATCACCATGAAAAAACAAATTATTCCAATTTCCTTTTTGTTTGCGGCAATATTAATGTTAGGCTCTTCAAGTGTAAATGCGCAGGCTAATATAATTGGCAAGCCTACCCCTATTCCAATTCAATATTCATTACAAATAGCCCAATTTGACTTTCCAAATCAAATGAATTGGGCAGATGCTAAAAAGGCTTGTGAGGGACTAGGAGAAGGATGGAGATTACCAACCAAAGACGAACTCAATTCAATGTATATCAATAAAAATACTATTGGCGGCTTTAGTTCTAACTCATATTGGAGTTCCAGCGAGATGTCCATTTTCGCTTGGAATCAATACTTCAACTATGGCGGTAAAATCAGTGATTCTAAGGCCAATATGAACTATGTTAGGGCTGTACGACCTTTGTAATCAATTAGTTTTGATTAAGAGGGCAAAGAAGTTGATTTGAAATTCTTTAAAAAGAATTGACCAAAAAGTTACTGTTGATTTTTTCGCAAGACTTTGGATTTTGCTAACTTCTTTATAATAAATAAAACAAAATAAAATGAAAAAAATCTTACTGGCATCCGTATTTTTTACTTTGGCTGCCAACTCCTTTGCTCAAAAAAAAGTTGCTGATGTTGCAAAATTTACGGCAGAAACCATCAACCTAGGTAATATCAAACAAGGAGTTCCTACGAAAGGTACTTTTACCCTTACCAATATCAGTGCTCAACCCTTAATTATTGAACAGGCAAATCCTACTTGTGGATGCACCATTTCCGATTATACCAAAGAGCCTATTGCAGCTGGTAAAAATGGTGTAATTAATGCTACCTACAACGCCGCTAATCCTGGCCATTTTGATAAACATCTTACGGTTAAATTTGCCGGCATTGATGAGGTAAAAAGCATTACCCTAACTGGGGATGTGCTTAGTGCGGAAGAATTTGCCAAATTGAAAGCTCCTAAAAAATAATTAATTTACAAATAAGGTATTCAACAAAAAAACCTCCGCTACCCGGAGGTTTTTTTGTTGAATACCTCTTTTTTATTTCCCCAGTACACTCCAAATAAAATTATCAATAAGCAACCTATTTGCTCAAAATTGTAAACTTCGCCATAAAAAATCCCCCATCCAATAGCAACAAATGGAATTCCATAAGTAACCATACTTGCAAAAATACCTCCCGCTCTTTTTACCAATGTATAAAAAATAATACTAGCAAATGCAGTACCAATAATACCTAAAAAAGCAGCTGCCCCTACCGCAATTAAAAGCGGATGACTTGCCAAAGGCATATTAAAAAAACCTGTGCATATTAGTACCAGCATGGCAGGTATTGCATTAAGGGAAAGTGCGATAGCAGCAATATGCAAGGAAGGAATCGTAAGCAAATGCCTTGCCACCATATTTACATTAAAGCCGTAAAAAAAGGCTGCTAACACTACAAAAGACACAAATACAAGGTGCTGACTTTGCTGCAAATGACCTTTGCTAAACAATAATAAAAAACTACCTACGAAGGCTATCCCTATTCCTGCAATTTTATTGATGGAAGTGCTGGTTTTATAAAAAACCGCACCGGTAACAATAACAAAAATCGGGGTAAGGCAATTTAGTGTGCCTGCCAGTGAACTTTCGATTCCTTCTTCTGCCAAACAAAATAAAAAAGCAGGTAGCAGACTACCCAATGTGCCCGACATGAAAACCAAAAAGAGTTTATACCGGGGGATATGCCGAATATGCTTTATTGTGGTGGGCAATAGCACTAGTCCGGCAAAAACTATCCGCAAAGCAGCTACTTGGTACGGACCCAACTGGTTATCCAAGCCAATTTTCATCAAAATAAAGCTACTTCCCCAGATAATGGACAGTGCCACAAAAATCAACCAGTTGACCAAATTATTTTTCACCTCACAAAGTTGATGTTAATTAATTAAATAAAGGGTATGGGTATAAAAATTCTCCTGTCGCTTTGGATACAATTAAAAAAATAGGCTGTATAAGTATTAAAAAAATATTATATTTATTCTCGACTATTGATGAAAACAAACAAGTAAACTTTAAAACTATGCGATTTTTAAAAGCGTTTAAAGAATTTATAACGAAAGGCAATATTATCGACCTCGCTGTGGCGGTAGTAATTGGTAGCGCATTTGGAGCAATCGTTTCTTCACTAGTAAACGATGTCATTACACCCCTTTTACTGACTCCCGCGCTAGAAGCTGCACATGTTCAAAACTTGGATAAACTTACCTGGGGAGCTGTCAAATATGGCAATTTTATTGCTGCAGTCATTCAATTTACGATCATTTCATTGGCGCTTTTCATTACGGTTAAGGCAATAAATGCTTTAATTAAAAAAAAGCAGGCCGCCTTACCAACCCCTGGACCTTCTACCACAAACCAATTGCTGATGGAAATAAGGGATGCGCTAAAAAAATAATGGTAGCCAGCCTTATTTTGCCATTTTTGATCGAGCTGGCGCTTACAATAACTGAAATGAGCAATCCCCCAATTTTTCCGTATTATCCACAATGAGCAGCTCAATTATCCCAAAATAGTAATTCTCTAATAAGTTTCTATACATTTGCCTCGATCATTTATCACTAAATTTTTAAGACATTGAATACGGCTACTTATCAGATAAAATTGGACCAATTTGAAGGCCCATTTGACCTGCTACTTTTTTTTATAGAAAGAGATGAACTAGATATTTACAATATTCCCATCACTAAAATAACGAATGATTTCCTTGATTTCATTCACCAATCAGACAAACTGAATATTGAACTGAGTAGTGAATTTATTTTATTCATTAGTACGTTGATGCGTATCAAGGCGAAGATGCTGATACCACGAAAAGAAATTGATTTGCATGGAAATGAAATTGATCCTAGGCAAGAATTAATCAATAAAATACTAGAGTACAAAAGATTTAAGGAAGCATCCCTCAAAATGGCTGAATTGGAGGAGATCCGGATGCTGATGATCAAAAGAGGTAACCTTCAAAAAGAGCTTTCACAAATTGGTGAAGAGCTTGGTGAAGGGACTGAAATCCAGGCGGTCACCCTTTTTAAGTTAATGAAAGCTTTTGAAAAGGTAGCCCAGCGGCTAAAAGAGCGTAATCACCAGCCGGTTCATACTGTTGTTCAATACAACTATACTATGGAACAAAGCAGGGAATTTATGCTAGACACCTGCAAAAAAGAAAAGACCGTATCCTTTGAAAAAATATTTGACGCATGTGAAAACCGTATCCATGCCATCTTCCTTTTTTTAAGTTTGCTTGAACTGGTCCAACAAAAATACATGATGCTAGTGTCTGGTGAAGGAAGGAATAATTTTATCATTGAATACAATGAGAATAGAGAAGAGGACAATTCTACCCCTCTTGATTACAACGAGATGACCAGCTTCTAATAGGCCGAATTGCCATTACGAGCCGCTGCAGCAATTTTACAAATTAGCAATTCATCGAAACCCCTACTATGAAAGGGCAAAATTGTCATACCTTCTGATTGGCATCCTATTGGATGATTAAATACTGAATAGTAAAATACAAGATCATGAAAACAATCATTCACAAAGCTTCAGATAGAGGCTCAGCAGACTATGGCTGGTTGAAGCCCAATTTTTATTTTAGTTTTGGCCAGTATTACAATCCGGAGAAAGTTCATTTTGGAATGCTGCGTGTATTAAATGACGACTTCATCGCCGGAGGCGGTAAGTTTCAAACGCATCCGCACGACAATATGGAGATCGTAACCATTCCATTTACAGGAGCATTAGAACATCGAGACAGTACAGGTGGAGCAGGACTGATACAAGCTGGAGATATTCAAATAATGAGTGCCGGAACAGGAGTTGAACATTCCGAAGCGAATGCATCTGCAACCCTACCCGTTACACTTTTTCAGATATGGGTTTTCCCAAAAGTAAAAAACATTACTCCTCGATACGACCAGCGAAGCTTTGACATAGCTGACCGAATAGACCAATGGCAGGTAGTGGTATCGCCTAGGGAGGAAGATAAAGCTTTATGGATTAACCAAGATGCACGTTTTGCACTAACCAATTTAAGCGCCGGCAAAACTTTATTGTATAAAAATGCATTTAAAGGCAATGGCGTATACTTGGTTGTAATTGGTGGATCTGTAAAAATAAACGATATTTCCCTTGAAAAAAGGGACGCCCTAGGCATTTCAGAGACAGATAGCTTTTCCGTTACCGCAAGTGAAGACGCTGAGTTGCTGGCAG
>CANJDY010000116.1 GCA_947472635.1 Chitinophagaceae bacterium | reverse complement strand
TTATTTTCACTTTTTGCAATATTGAAAAAGCGTTTTGAATATTGATAAAAAAGAGCAGGATCTCTGGAGTTTCCTGAACGCCAGACCGAATCTTTTTCAGTTCTGAAAGGAATAAAATCCCAGCAAAATTTTTCAGTTGGCTGGTGATGAATCTCCTTACCCAATATCCCGTTGATATATCCTGCCCTTTTCAGTAATTCTGGAAGCGTACTTATATTATCATCGATTGGCTCAAAGCCCTCCGCGCCATTATTATGAGGGTAAAGCCCTGTAAGCAACGATTGCCTACAAGGCTGGCATACGGCTGAATTAACATAGGCATTGGTAAACCTAATACCTTTAGAAGCAAGCTTGTCGATATTGGGGGATACGTCTTTAACGCGGCATCCAAAAGCACCGATTGAATTATAGGCAAGGTCATCAGCGGTTATAAATAATATATTCAATGGTTTATCCTTCGGACGCTCCTGTTTTTGTTTATTCAAAATACTCCCATCAGAAAGTAATATGAACATAGCGAATGAAGCAATTTTTAATGCATTTAATGGTATTGTCATAGTAAATTTTCTTTAAAGAGATATATTAATTATTCCTAAATAATTGGTCAGATACCAATTAAGTCCGAATATTTTTATATATTTCCACAGTAAGACATGTTAAAAATTCCACCTCAATTTTAAAAAATATTTTTAATTTATTCTTTTATCAAATCAATAATACGTAAAGTGCCCATGGGGATTTGCAGGGCAACGCTGTTCTTTTGAATGGGCAGGTATTTATTACCCAAAATATCTCGACAGCTTATCCAACCCGATTGTTGCAACACAATCTCCACATCCCGATCGGCCGGATCGAGATAGCCAGGATCTATTAGTGTGACACGAAGATGTTTGGCATCCAGCCAGGCTGCCGACCAGTTGGCAGCCCCCTTCACAAGCACCGGTAATTTCACCGAGGCTTTACGCATAGCCGCTTCAACTACCGGTTGGTATTGCTCCGGTCCATATGACTTTCCGTTATCATCATAAAAAAATTCTCCGTCGGTTGAGATCTTATACTCATAACGATTATTGAGACCTGGCAATACTGCGTCAGGTACCATGGTCACCATTCCGTAAGGAGTCAAAGGCAGGAAGTTGCACATGCGACGCTCAACGCCAAAAGCATAGCGAGAGAAATCACTGGATTGCAGCGGAGCCCCACCCCAGTACCAATCGAGGCGGTCAAACACTAATGGAGGCTGATCCTGAGGATAGATAACTCTAGCACCATTGGTACCGTGTTTCAAAAAGGTAGCCCCTGGAGGTGAACGCATACCTAGGGCCACCCCAGAAAGACTAGCCAGTTCCGCTCGATGAGGAATAAATACAATCCCTTTTTTGAGCATATCATAAAATGGGAAAAGTTGGGTTTCGAGCGTTGCAGAAAAAGGCCCCTGGTGGATACCATTAAAATATACATCCGATCCTTGGGCAGCACAGGATACCATGTTACGAAGATGATGCGAAAAAATTTGCTGAGAAGACCATTCAAATGAACGGTTAAAACAGGCATTGTCTGTCTCAGCCCTACAAGCCCAACTATCGAATACTCCACTTTGCCATAGTCCCAAACGCCCTGCCAGACTTAGGTCCTGGCTGCGACTATTGGTCTCCTCAAGGCAGGGAACAATAATGTCACGATAACGGGGATTCATGAGTACGTTTTGCCAAAATGGTTTATATACATTACCATTCCAGAAAATATTTTTTGTGCGCAGAAGAATTTTTTTGTGACCATTGATACTACATTGCTCCGCTAATGGCAGGATAATTTTTTCCACAATCTCCCGCTCCTGTTCGTTGAGTTGCTCACCCGGTTCTGAAAGCTCAAAGCCCCACAAATGTTTAGGTGCGGCCTTTAAAACACGTTCAAAAGTAGAAGGCGACAGGTGCATGGCGGTTGTGTGACTCGCCTGCAGAACAAAGTCCAAGCCACTAGCCTCCCATTTTTCAACCTGTGCCACTATTTGATCTGCTGTTAAATCATAGTTAGAAAATGCAGAGCGGTCGCGACACCAGAGTTCACCGGGTTCTGGTTTTTGCCCCAATGTAAGATGCGATACATAACGAAGGTTAGCTCCGCTATATTCAGGACGACGAAGCGCTTCGGGTGTTCGATAGTGATACTCATCCATAAGTAGTATGTCAGCATGCCTCGGCGCTGGCTGATAGGAAGAAACTTGGAACCGGTCAACCTGTGCCTTAAGGGTTTCCATATTGGCAATAATTTTTGCTAGTTTACCCACCGGCTTTACTTCAGCGAAAGCTTTCTGCCAACCTGGCCTGTCGAGGTGAATGGCTACCACTTCATCCCCGCCGGAAACCTCACTACCACAATAAAGAATCCGAGTAAATGGGTCGAAACTTGCATTGGCATAAGCAAATTGTCCGGTTACTACTTCACGGCAAGTACCATCAAGATTGTAAACAATCAATACATTTCCAAACTGTCCAATAATGTATTCATCTGTAGGTAATTTGACGGGTATCAAAAAATTCATCCTATAAGGAACATCCGGAATACGTT
This sequence comes from Chitinophagaceae bacterium, assembly GCA_947472635.1. The sequence continues at coordinate 5,580 of CANJDY010000116.1, read as the reverse complement.
GATCAGACTTTGCAAAGCGCTGCTTGCCTAGCCAATCATAAGCATAAATCTTTCCCTTTTCGCCCCAGCTACCGCTAAGGGCAATCTCCTGCTTGCCATCATGGTCGATATCCACCATGGCCATGCTGAAAAACCTACGACCAGAGTTAGGAGAATATACTCCGATATTGCTAAGCGTCCACAATAAACTTAGGTCCTTTGGATCCAAAAGAGATAAACCCAAGTTACCTGCCAATGCCCCAGTGGTAGTAGCCATGGCAACCTGTTCAGGCCCCTGCCCTAGTAAATTACCCGCACGCAAATGACGTATACAAGCACCCACCGAAATTTGTCTGATTTGCTCACCTTTTGAAGATAAAGCATAGAGAACCTGCTCAACACCGCCAGTCAGAATGATGCATTTACCATCGGCTTGTTTAGCGGCACAAACCTGGTACAAAGGCAAACCCTTTTTAAACGACCAAAGTGGCTTACCAGTAGAGCCGATTGCATACAAGACACCATCGCCAGAAGCGACGAGCACTTCGTCCAATCCATCGCCATTGATATCAGCCACACAGAGGTCAAACGGGAAATTCCCGCCTGTTTGGGCTTTCCAGAGGAGTTTACCATCGGGTGTATGACACAAAACGGAACCATCAAAAGCTGCACTGATGATAGCCCTTCCACCACCGCGTACTACCGTAGCAGGTTGTAGATGGTAAACAGTATGTCCACCAGTGGAAAACAAATTAATTGCTGGCTGAGCCCAACCAATAGTTTGAAAAAACATCACAACAAAAACTCTAAATAAGATTCCAATATTTTTCATGCTTCGGTATTTAAATACTTTTAAGCGCCTGCTTACATCGATTTTATTTTTTATTTTCTCTTATTACCTCTTCTGCTTCTTGGATTATCCTAATTCGAGTCAACTCTTCTGCCTGCTGCTGAAAAACTTTTTGTTTTTGCCTGTATAGCTCATATTTATTGGATAAATAGGGCGCTTCTAGATATTATGAACAAAAAAATCAGTACAAAACTTGTATTGCTCATTTTTAACAATTGATTTTTTGAATACCCATTATTAATTAGCTTTTGATTAATGGAAAATCTACATTCACCCGTCGCAATACAATTGAAAAGTAAAAATGAAGACTTGAAATTTTTGATAAAATTCCATTCCTCTTAATCATTTCTTACATATTACATGTTTTTATAATTTAAAATTCGGGCATTATTATCGCTTACCATTGAAATAAATCACTTCTTGAAATTATGACTTGTTAGAACTGGGGTATGAACAAATTTTAAGCATTGATTATCCAAATTTATCCAATACTAGATTGTAAGCATTTAAATAGCGACTTTTGAAAAGTAACCGAACGGCCAAATCAACGAGTCTGATGGTAAATTTAGATTTCTAAAAAAATATAGAAATTAATTGGGTAATCAATAAACAAATACTGAAAATTTAGTATGCATAGTTTATCTTCTTACCAAAATAGAAGCTATTGTATAATTGGGAATAAGTTGGTTCCTCGAATTTGAAAATATTTCAAATTCTATAACAATATTTACAAAAAGAGTAAACGAACAATTATAATTATTTTTAACCTGCATGGCAAAATATTTTAGAACCCAAAAATTTAATTTTATGACATTATCCAATAATAAAATAATTTCATTTTTAATTTTCAGTCTCATTTTGCTTGCAGCGTGCAAGACGAAAAATGTATATAAAGCTCCGAATGTTGTTTTTACACTTGAGGAAACACAGCTGCCGGCCTATGAAAAAGAGATAGACCATATGGGTATCATCAAGGATAATCAAAGCCATCAGGAGAAATCATTCAATAAAGGTAAAAGAATCTATACCTCCATCTGCTTTACTTGTCATGGTAGTCCAAGCCAAGAGGGCTCAATTCCTACAGCATTTAAATATTGGAAGGATAAATTCAAAGTAGGAAAAGACCCTTACTCGATTTATCTAACGCTAACCAGAGGCTATGGTGCAATGCCAGCTCAAACAACTTTAACGCCAAAAGAAAAATATGATGTAATACAATACATAAGGGAAGAATTTGTAGCTAAGCAAAACAAGGGGGAATATTTCAAAATCGACTCAAATTATTTACTGAGTCTACCAGCAGGAAAATCCAAGGGGCCTGAAGCCAAACGAAGGGAGCCGTGGACAGAAATGGATTATGGCAACTCGCTGATCTACACTTACGAGTTGGTTGACTCAAATGCAAAACCCAGAGAAATAGCAAAAGGACCTGCACCACTAAAGGATGAAAATTTGGTGGATGCCAACTTTGCTTATAAAGGTATCGCCGTAAGAGTAGATGAAGGTGTAGGTGGAGTTGCAGCAGGCAAGGCCTGGATGATTTTTGATCATGATTTGATGCGTATAGCTGGAGCTTGGACAGGCAAGGGTTTTATAGATTGGGAAGGGATTCTTTTAAATGGGAGACATAATATTTCTCCACGTACAATCGGGAATCTTCAAATTTCAAATTCTGTAGAACCTGGATGGGCCAATCCGACAAATGGATCTTTTACGGACACCCGATTTAAGGCAATAGACAATAGAAGATTTGGTCCTTTACCTCGCTCCTGGGCACAATACAAGGGGCTGTATCATTATAATGATAAAGTAATCATTTCTTATACTGTTGGCAACGCTAGTGTTTTAGAAAAATTAGGTCTTGAAGGATCGGCCGACAAGCCCATTTTTACACGCACATTAAATATGACCCCTTCAGCAACCTTGCTAAAAATGCGCATAGCGCCCACAAATAACGCTGTAGCAATTATAGGCGAAGATGTTACCCTTACCAAGGAAGCAGGTTTTTTTGTATTGAAAATACCTGCGTCAAAAACAGTTAAGGTGAAAATTTTATTTGCCAGCCCAACTGTAAATAATTTTGCCCTTCTATCAAAATCATCTAAACAACCAGAAAATCTGTTAGCTTTTACAAAAGGAGGCGAAGCGCAATATCCACAGAAATTAGCTACTACCATTTCAAAAGGCGAGCAGAAAGGAGTATTTAAGGTAGATAGGATGGAATTACCCTCCCAGAGCCCTTGGAAAAACCAGCTGAGATTGAGTGGAATTGATTTTTTAGAAGACCGAAATAAAGCAGTGATCTGTTCAACTGATGGCGATGTTTGGTTGGTAGAAGGAATTTTAAAAAGTTCAGGCACTTTATTATGGAAGAGAATTGCTGCTGGGTTATTTCAGCCTCTTGGTATCAAAGTAGTAGATAAAAAAATATTTGTGACTTGCCGAGACCAGCTAGTAAAACTACATGATCTGAATGGTGATGAGGAAATTGATTTTTACGAAAGCTTCAATAGCGATCATCAAGTAACCAATCACTTCCATGAGTTTGCCATGGGTTTACAAACTGATAAGGAAGGAAATTTTTACTATGCCAAAAGTGCTCGGCATGCAAGACGATCATTGGTTCCACAACATGGAACCTTACTGAAAGTAAGTAAGGATGGTCAAAAAACTACTATAATTGCGCATGGATTTAGAGCAGCCAATGGGGTTTGTATTAATCCTGATGGGTCTTTTTTTGTAACAGACCAAGAAGGGTACTGGAATCCAATGAACAGAATTAACTTGGTTTCATCCAACAACAAATTTTATGGTAACATGTTTGGTTATAATCCTTCAAAAGATAGCTCAGACAAAGGTATGGAACAACCATTGGTATGGGTTGAAAAGGACATTGATCGGTCACCATCAGAATTGCTTTGGGTAGATAGTAAAAATTGGGGACCATTGAATGGAAGTCTGCTTAGCTTTTCATATGGATATGGAAAAGTATTTATTGTGCCGCATGAAACAATTGGCAACCAGATTCAGGGAGGACTTATTGAATTACCTATTCCAAATTTTTCGACTGGTGTTATGCGTGGACGATTCAATCCTTCGGATGGTCAATTATATACCTGTGGTTTGTCGGCATGGGGATCAACCCAGCCAGATTTAGGAGGATTTTATCGAATCAGGTACATGGGTGAAAAATCCATCATACCAATTGGGCTCAATGCTAAACGAGAAGGTATTCGCATCATTTTTTCACATGAGTTAAGTCTAAAAGATGTCAACAAAGTATCCGCTTTTCAGGTACAAACATGGGATTTAGAGCGATCTAGAAGATATGGATCAGATCATTACAATACCAAATCTCTTCCAGTAACCAAGGTAGAAATAAGTGATAACAGAAAAGAATTGTTTCTCACCATCCCTGGCATCAAACCAACTCATGTAATGGAAATTAATTATCAACTAACTGATACCAATGGGGAACAAATAAAAGGGCTGATTCAAAATACAATCTACCAATTGGGTAAATAGTTGATACTAATTTTTCTTGGTCAACTACTAATTGTTGAAAAAGAAGTATGGAAATGAATTTATTTATTTTATACAATCTATCAAAATACCTATATGCGAATGGCACTTGCTAAAAAAATTGTATTGATTTTTTTCACTTGTATTGTTAATTACTCAAACAACTTATTCGGTCAGTCAATAAAAAATCCGAAACCAAATTTTATTATCATATTAACTGATGACCAAGGCTATAATGATGTAGGTTGTTTTGGTTCTCCCAACATTAAAACACCTCACTTAGATCAAATGGCAAAAGAAGGTGTTAGGCTAACGAATTTTTATGCCCAACCTGTTTGCGGTCCATCTAGAGGCGCACTGATGACTGGTCGCTACCCTGTTAGAATTGGAGATGGATGGACAACTAGAGAAGAAGAAATAACCATAGCAGAAGAACTTAAAATACAAGGATATACGACTGGTTGTATTGGAAAATGGGATATGTCCAGACGCAAAGTAATACCTGGGCAAATGCCGAATGATCAAGGATTCGATTATTATTTTGGCACGCTAGGAGCAACTGATGAAGGTGAAGTTGATTTCTATCAAAATCGCGAAAAAATTGCTGGCACAAAAGACATGTCAATGCTAACAAGTTTATATACAAACAAAGCATTAAATTTTATTGAAGAAAAAAAAGACAGTCCATTTTTTCTTTATTTAGCCCATAGTATGCCCCATGTTAAAATAGATGCCTCAGTGAATTTCAAAGGTAAATCTGCAGGGCAATTGTACGGGGATGTTATTGAAGAAATAGATTGGAATGTTGGACTCATCATTGATAAAATCAAAAGCCTCGGGTTATCTAACAATACGTACATTCTTTTTACGAGTGACAATGGACCCTGGAAGGGCAAGGAAGAGGTTTTTCGGATAAGCCATGGCAATCAATTGGCTACCGGTTCGGCATATCCATTACGCGGAGTGAAAGGCTCCCATTTTGAGGGTGGATTTAGAGTTCCAGCTATTATGTGGGGTGGTCAAACTGTTTCAGGAAAAGTTTTAAACGGTATTGTTTCTACTTTAGACATATTGCCCACATTTGTAAATCTTGCCCATGCAAAAACTACAACAGGAATTACATTAGATGGTTTCAATCAAACAAATTACCTAGTTGGTAAAACAGCTACAAGTAGCAGAAATAACTTTTACTACTTTATTAGAAATGAATTACATAGTGTACGCTTAGG
>CANJDY010000115.1 GCA_947472635.1 Chitinophagaceae bacterium | reverse complement strand
TTAACATTACAAATGCTAGAAAAATTATTGATACTAGAAATAGAATCATTCATGGTTATGATTCAGTATCTGATGAAATTATTTGGGGTATTATTATCAACCACATTCCCCTACTTCAAACCGAAGTACAAATTTTACTAGGGGGATAATTAATTTTATATAAAAAGAGCACTAATTGCTTAGTGCTCTTTACTGTCGGGATGACAAGATTCGAACTTGCGACCCCTAGACCCCCAGCCTAGTGCGCTACCGGGCTGCGCTACATCCCGAAATATAATTTCCCAGTTTTTTCAGCTTTCGTTATAGTACATACTATATTTAATTTGAATATATAGTGCCTATTACGTTAACCCAACAAAAGTAATTGAAATTTTCAATTCTAAAAACAACAACATATTGTAACTTAGCGCAACTTTATAATTCATGAGCGTTTTAATTAAACAGGCCACCATCGTTTGCAAAGCCTCCCCTCTTAATGGACAGTGTAAAGATCTATTGATCCAAAATGGTATTATTACAGCCATTGCTGATTCAATCAATCAACCTGCAGAACGAGTTATAGAAGAACCAGGATTGCATATCAGCATTGGATGGATGGATTCTTTCGCCCATTTTTGCGATCCCGGATTTGAATACCGCGAAACCATCGAAAGCGGAACAAAGGCTGCAGCCACCGGAGGATTTACAGCTATTTTACTACTTCCCAATACCAACCCTGTGGTATCAACCAAATCGCAGGTGGAATATATCACTCAAAAAGCAAGTTCTGCTGGTGTAAAAGTTTATCCAATTGGAGCAATTACCAAAAATGCTGCCGGCAAAGAATTGGCTGAAATGTATGACATGGCCAATTCAGGAGCGATAGCTTTCAGTGATGGGCTCAACTCCATCCAGGATGGGAGCTTGCTACTCAAGGCACTTCAATATGTTAAAACCATTGATGGAACAGTCATTCAACTTCCCGATGACAAAACCATTGGTAGCAATGGCCTGATGAATGAAGGCATTATCTCTACCCAGCTCGGTCTACCAGGAAAACCAGCCATGGCAGAAGAAATCATGGTAGCCAGGGATATTGAACTGGCGAATTATGCAGCCAGTAAACTACATTTTACGGGTATCTCATCGACCAAAAGTATAGAACTTATTAGGGCAGCCAAGGAAGCAGGAATTAACATCAGCTGCTCCGTTACACCTTATCATTTATTTTTTACTGATGATGACCTGCAGCAATACGATACCAACTTAAAAGTAAATCCTCCTATCAGAACGAAATTGGACAGGCAAAATTTAATACAGGGCTTACTAGATGGCACAATTGATTTTATTGCCTCTCATCACCTACCCCAAAATTATGATGCCAAGGTTTGCGAATTTGAATATGCAAAAAATGGCATGATTGGCCTGGAAAGCTTGTTTGGGGTGGTTTGGACGTTGGTAAATGAACAATGGTCGATAGCCGAATTTATCGAGACACTATCTGTGTCACCTAGAAAAACATTTGGACTGCCCATTCCTGAAATTAAGGAAGGAACAACGGCAACCCTTACACTATTTAATCCAACAACAAAGTATACATTCGAAGAAAATAATATTCTGTCCAACTGTAAAAATTCTGCTTTCATCGGGAAGCAGTTGATGGGCAAAGTAATTGGAATTATTAATGGACCGCATATCCATATCAATTAAGATGAAGCAACCCACACCTACACAAAAGGGATTGATAACAGGTGCTTTGATGATCATAGCCTCCCTATTTTCATCCGATATTTTAAAAAACCCAATTGAAAGCAATTTTCAACTGGTAATTTACCTCTTATTTACGTTGGGCATAGTTTGGACACTGGTTACTCATTCCAAAACAAGTAATCATAAGGACTCTTTTAAAGATTTTTTTTCGGTTGGCTTCAAAACTTTTATTGTAGTCACTTTGCTGATGGCAGGGTTTGCTTATATTTACTTTAGTTTTCATACTGGATTTCGGGATAACAAGATTGCTGAAAACAGCCACCTACTTTCATTACAGGGAGATCATTTACCCAAAGAAATTGAGGAGAATGCAAAGCAATTAAAAAAAATGTTTATGCCACTGATGATATCCTCTGCTGTATTCAGGTACCTGATTATAGGAGCACTTATTACAGCAATTGCAGGTGGATATTTAAGTAGCAATAACAACAACAAAGCGTTTAAGACGAAGGAGGCGTAAAAATTATGGATATATCAATTATAGTTCCGCTTTTTAACGAAGATGAATCTTTGCCAGAACTGACTGCCTGGATTGAGCGCGTAATGCTAGCCAACAATTTCAGCTATGAAGTAATCCTAGTGGATGATGGCAGCAACGATCGGTCATGGGAAGTCATTGAAACGCTTCACATCCAGAATAACCATATCAAAGGAATCAAATTCCAACGGAATTATGGTAAGAGCGCAGCCTTAAATGAAGGGTTTAAAGCAGCCAAGGGTAATGTGGTTATCACCATGGATGCTGACCTACAGGATAGTCCAGATGAAATTCCCGAGCTCTATAAAATGATTACAGAAGATGGCTTTGACATGGTGAGCGGCTGGAAAAAGAAAAGATTTGACAATAAATTAACCAAAAATTTACCCTCCAAATTATTTAATTATGCTGCTAGTAAATCAAGTGGTATAAAATTACACGATTTTAATTGCGGACTAAAAGCCTATAGAAACAAACTGATTAAATGCATTGAAGTTTATGGGGAAATGCACCGCTACATTCCCATTTTAGCGAAATGGGCTGGCTTTAAAAAAATTGGCGAAAAAGTAGTAGCCCACCAAGCAAGAAAATATGGTGTTACAAAATTTGGCTGGAGCCGCTTTGTTAACGGATTTCTTGATCTAGCCTCCATTATGTTTATGGGCAAATTTGGTAAAAGACCGATGCATATATTCGGACTCTGGGGAAGCATTGTTTTTTTTATCGGAACAATTATTTGGATCTATCTTTTTGCAGAAAAAATTCTATTTTCAAAATTCAATATGACAGATCGTCCCTTATTTTTCGTAGGAATTATCTCCATAGTAATTGGAACACAATTGTTTTTAGCAGGCTTTTTGGGAGAATTAATTGCCCGTAATGCTGCTGATAAAAATCACTATTTAATCGATCAAAAAGCAGGAATCAATTAGCCAATGAATAGTACCAGTGCCCCGATGCAGGGGCTAGCAGGTAAAAAAATTATCATTCTGGGCTCGGCACATCCACTCAGGGGCGGAGGTATTGCAACTTTTAATGAACGACTCGCCAGGGCATGTATGCAGGAAGGCCATGACGTTCAAATCTTTAGTTTCTCCTTGCAATATCCTAGTTTTTTATTTCCAGGCAGTTCTCAATTCACAACCGACCCCGCTCCTACAGATTTAATTATCCATAGTTGTATCAACTCTATCAACCCGATTAACTGGCTAAAGGTGGGGAATCGAATTAGAGATATCCAACCTGATTTGGTGATTGTCAGATACTGGCTACCCTTTATGGGGCCTTGTTTGGGTACCATTTTACGCAGGATTAAAAAAAACAATACTACCCGCGTAGTTTGTATTGCAGACAATATTATTCCCCACGAACCAAAACCAGGGGATAGCATATTTACAAAATATTTTGTGCAACCGGTAGATGCTTTTATCACCATGAGTGAAAAGGTTAAAGTGGATCTACTGCAATTTGCACCCAATAAAAAAACTGTTTTTATACCACATCCCCTTTATGACAATTTTGGTGAAAAAATAAGTAAGGAGATTGCCCGAGCTCATCTAAAGATTGAATCGGATGCAAGGGTTCTTTTATTTTTTGGCTTTATTCGGAAATATAAAGGACTAGACATCTTGCTCGATGCCATGAAGCTTTTACAAGCTGACTTCCCCGAATATAAATTACTGATAGCGGGTGAATTTTATGATGATCAACAAACCTATCTTGAACAGATTGAAAGGTTAGGCCTAGGGGGGCAACTCATTTTACGAACTCATTTTATACCGGATAGCGAAGTGAAATATTATCTATGTGCTGCGGATGTAGTAGTACAGCCTTATCGATCGGCTACCCAAAGTGGAGTTACACCACTCGCCTATCATTTTGAAAAGCCAATGATTGTTACCAATGTGGGAGGTTTACCTGCGCTTGTTCCTGACAATAAAGTGGGACTAATCGCCGAACCGAATGCAGCATCCATTGCCAAAAAAATTATTCAATTTTTCAAAAATGGGGAGCAACGCTATATTCCCTATCTAGTGCAAGAAAAGAAAAAATACAGCTGGAGTAAAATGGTGGACGCAATTCTTTCGATTGCCTCCAAGTAAAGATATTTTTTCGCTTCCTGCAGCCAATGTGTTGCCAACCAATAAGCTTCCCTTTGAAATGAACAACACTTACCCTATAAGCTTTCGTTAATTTTAAAAAATCAAATTGAATTATTCGGGTTATTCATTTAATTTCAAGCAATGAAGCTACTGCTGTTATTTTCGATATTCTGTTTGAGCCTCTTTTCTGCTGGTGCACAACGCATCAAAAGAACCGATCGTCCATTGCAAAAATGGGAGGATTCATTGCAACAGTATTCATTACAAATCATTGAGGGGAAAACAGCAGCTGATCGCTTTATTGCTGACAGTATTTTTACAAAAATATTTGTCCGGGCCCTACTCAACAAAAACTCCTTCCGTTACCCCTTTGATTCTTTGGAAAGCATTTCCAAAATAACTGCACCAGATAGTATTTTTAAAATATTTACCTGGCAAATGGTTATCAATGAAAATATGATCCGCCAGCATGGTGCTATTCAAATGAAAACTACGGATGGATCATTGCAATTGTTTCCACTAATTGACAAGTCGGACATCATCATTCACCAAGCAGATACCAGCACCAACAATAGAAGTTGGATAGGTGCTATCTATTACAAAATAATACCGACAAAAAATGGCAATCAGCAATTTTATACGCTACTAGGCTATGATGAAAACAATATACGAAGCACCAAAAAAATAATTGAAACACTACAGTTCAGTAATGGAGAGCCTATTTTCGGCGCCCATCTTTTTAGTTTTTTTGAAGACGCAATTAGTCAACCAGCTGTTAGTCGCTACACTTTGGAATATAAAAAAAATACGGGTGCCAGAGTTACCTATGATGCGCAATTAGGGATGATCATTTTTGAACACCTTGAATCAGAAACTAATGAGCCTGCAAAAAAATGGACCTTTATTCCCGATGGAGATTATGAGGGATTTAAATGGAAAAATGGGAAATGGATTCATGTAAACAAAGTGTTTAACCAGGTTACTCCTGAAGGAAAAGAACCAATTCCTAATCCAATTAAAGATGGAAAGGGAAATACCATCGAAGAAAAATTAAAGAAAAACAAAAGCATTGAAAACCCCGAGGAAGAAGCTACTCCGATTGATAAAAAAAAATAAACAATAATCAGGGAGATCACCTCTTTTAATAGTTGAATTAATTTAAAACGTAAACTTACCACCAATGAAAATAATCCTTTTGATTCTCGGAATAATTACCTGTTCAAATTCCTTTGCACAAAAAGTATATTCAGTTGAATATGCTAACCAGGCTGATGTGAAAGTTTTTGTAGTAAAATATGAAAACCAGGCAGACCTGAAAGTATTTAAAGTAAAATATAACAACCAAGCGGGAGGAAACGATGGGAAATGGTTTTTCACAGATTATAGTAACCAAGCCTCAAAAAAAATATTTTTTGTAGACTACGAAAATCAGGCAGACCTGAAAATATTTTTTGTGTCCTATGAAAACCAAGCAGGTTGGAGGAACTCAGGCAAAAAACAATTACTTTACTGATAAGTTTGAAAGGAAAAAGCAACGATAGCAAGCTGTTAGAAAATTGTCAAGCATCGATTAAATAAGTACCTAAATCTACTACATCCCCTTTGCCTGAATGGTACTGTTCAATCCGATTCATATCCATATCTTCCATCACCTTACTTTGGAAAACAGGTATTTTATTTTTGTACAGTACAAAATAAAAGTCAGGTAATTTTTCAAAATGAAAAGTATCATCAAAAGCTTTGTGTCCAAAAATAATATGCCCTTCACCCGCAATATTCAACTTGCTTTCGCCCAAATAATCATCTCCAAAAACATCCTTGTCATACAATCTTAATCGATATTGATCACCAGTAACGGGCGAATCATTTCCCTTGGCAATAAAGGTAACTTTTACCTCAATACTCATTTCCTTGTCTAATGAAAACTTGCTCATAATGATTATAAATTAAAAGTTATTAATCAACGATCAACCACTAGATACAAACTGGAATAATCTGTATCAAAAAGGATAATGGAAATCAACACTTATTTATATCAAAAAAACAGCTTCGTTATAATACCTGCTTTATCAGATTGGGTAAAGTTACCGAAAGAGATTCACTGGCCCTTAATCGTTTAGTTTCAGTACAGCCAAAAAAGCTTCCTGGGGAACTTCCACGTTACCAATCTGTTTCATGCGCTTCTTTCCCTCTTTTTGTTTTTCTAACAACTTACGTTTTCTACTAATATCACCTCCATAACATTTTGCGGTAACATCCTTGCGCATCGCACTGATATTTTCTCTTGCCACCACTTTAGCACCAATAGCAGCCTGTATGGCAATTTGAAACTGCTGACGGGGAAGTAATTCTTTTAATTTTTCACACAATTTTCGTCCAAATTCATGCGACCTTGCTCTGTGAATCAACGCACTCAACGCATCCACTTTTTCACCATTGAGCAATATGTCCATCTTTACAATATCACTCGTTCTGTATTCAATCGGATGGTAATCAAAGGAAGCGTATCCCCTAGTCATACTTTTTAATTTATCATAAAAATCAAATACAATTTCGGTAAGGGGCATATCGAAAGTTAATTCAACTCTAGTCGGTGTTAGATAACCTTGGTTTACCAAAATACCTCTTTTGCTAATACAAAGGGTCATGATATTGCCGATATATTCTGGTTTGCTAATCATTTGCGCCCTAATAAATGGTTCCTCAATTTTCTCAATTCGAGTAGGGTCGGGCATTTCGGTAGGATTGTTTACCGTAATCACTTCTCCCTTTGAGGTAGTGGCAATAAAACTAACATTGGGTACGGTGGTAATCACCGTTTGGTTAAACTCCCTTTCCAATCTTTCCTGGATAATTTCCATGTGCAGCATTCCCAAAAAGCCGCAACGAAAGCCAAAACCCAATGCTTGGGATGTTTCCAACTCAAAGGTGAGTGAGGCATCATTCAATTGAAGTTTGTCCATACAATCGCGTAACTCCTCAAATGCATCCGTTTCCACAGGAAAGATACCAGCAAATACCATGGGCTTCACATCCTGAAACCCTTTGATAGATTCGGTAGAGCCATTAACAGTGGTGGTGATAGTATCACCCACTTTCACTTCCCGAGCATTTTTGATACCGGTAATTATATAACCAACGTCACCCGCACGAACTTCATTTTTAGGCGACAAGCCCATCTTTAATATCCCCACTTCATCCGCGCCATATTCAAGACCTGTATTACTGAATTTAATTTTATCATTTTTCTTTAACGTACCATTAAAAATGCGATAATAGACAATGATTCCACGAAAACTATTGTAAACACTATCAAATATCAACGCCTGCAAAGGTGCGTCCACATCGCCTTTTGGGGCAGGAATACGATCAATGATGGCAGTTATTATTTCTTCTATTCCGATACCACTTTTACCACTTGCCAATAAAATATCTTCTGGTTTACAACCAATTAATTCTACAATCTGGTCCGTCACCTCGGGTATCATGGCACCCTCCATATCAATCTTGTTAATAACGGGTATAATCTCGAGGTTGTTATCAATGGCTAAGTATAGATTACTGATGGTTTGGGCCTGAATGCCCTGCGAAGCATCTACCAATAGTAAAGCACCTTCGCAAGCAGCTAGTGCCCTACTCACTTCATAACTAAAATCAACGTGACCGGGTGTATCAATCAGGTTGAATACATATTCCACCCCTTTCCAATTATAATTAATTTGAATAGCATGGCTTTTTATGGTGATGCCTTTCTCCCTTTCCAAGTCCATATCATCGAGTACCTGTGCCTGCATATCCCGTTCGCCAATGGTATGGGTAAATTCCAATAAACGGTCGGCCAATGTACTCTTACCGTGATCTATATGCGCAATTATGCAAAAATT
>CANJDY010000114.1 GCA_947472635.1 Chitinophagaceae bacterium | reverse complement strand
TCAAAACTGGGGGTATCTATGTAATAAAATGTTTTGTGATCGAGGCTCCAGGCTAACCCATTAGAAATGGATACTTTTTCAATCCGCTTACTTATTCCTAAATCCCTATCCAACACATATACATTTCCTTGATGGGGCATTTCAGAAATTGACATTGTACCTGCCCAAAATCTTCCCGCAGGATCACATTTCCCATCATTGAATCGGTTATTGGGTAATGCTGATTCAGGATCTGCAATAATTTGAACCTTACCTTCCGAGCGGCTGATAAAAGCAAAGCCATTTTGTAATGAAGCAATAAAATCTCCATTGGTACAAACAGCCAATGATCCAATCATTTGGTGAACTGGAATTATTGAATATACATCTGTTTTGGGATGGTATTGATGTATTTCGCCATTCAAGATATCTATCCAGCAGATAATATTATTTACTGCATCCCAAACAGGACCCTCGCCCAATAAACTTTTAGGATGACTCACTACCGTTGGCTGTAAACCGTTTGTTTGCTTCATGCTATTAATCTTTAAAGGGGGATGGACTAATGGATGTCCAGCCGCCATCAATGATGACGCTTTGCCCAGTAATATGCCGAGCTTTATCCGACACCAAAAACAGGGCACAATCTGCAATATCACTAACTGACGCAGGTCTACCCAGTGGCGTTAGTCTCGACCAAGTGTCTGTATAAGCTGGATCACCCAATGTACGTTCGGTGAGCGTAGCCCCTGGGGCAATAGTATTTACATTGATTTGGTATTGCGAAAGTTCAATCACGAGATTTTTTGCGAGCATTTCCAATGCCGCCTTGCTCATTCCATAAGCTGCAAGATCCTTATGGGCCTGGTGGCCAGTAACAGAAGATGTAAACAATAACGAACCTCCGCTTGCCTGCTTTTTCATTTGATTGGACGCTGCTTGTGCCAAAAAGAAAGTGCCTCCCAAATTAACTTGCATTACTCTAAAAAATGATTCTGGTGAATAGGTAAAAAAATCTCCAAACAACGTAATGCCAGCATTAGCAATCACTACATCTAGTCTTCCATATTTTTCGACGGCAGTGTTTACCATTTTTTGAATACAATCTATATCGCTTGAATCACCCGAAATGGCAATGCAGTCGCCTCCTGTAGAGTCAATAATTTTTTTTACAGCAGCATCTGCCAATGAAGGATCTAGGTCATTTAAAAAAACCTTAGCCCCCTGTTTTGCAAGCTGCAAACAAATTTCTAGGCCAATCCCTTGGCCTGCTCCGGTGACGATGGCTATTTTATCATTGAAAGACATGTGAACTTGGGTTGATTTATTAGGGTAAATATTGAAAGTAATCAATTTTGCTAATGCGAATCCCTTGACACCTTACTACCTGATCCGCCCTTTAAAAAATCCATATCCGCACCAAGGTGCGCCTGCTCCACATGGGTTTGATATAAGTGCACATACCCACGTGGCTGAATAGTTTCCGTTAGCTTCCAATTCGCCCTGCGCAATGCCAATTCCTCTTCCGAAACTTCCAACTGCAAAATTCTTTTATGGGCATCTAAGGTAATGATATCGCCATTGTGCACCAATGCCAATGGCCCGCCCACAGCGGCCTCGGGAGACACATGCAATACCACCGTTCCAAAGCCGGTACCACTCATTCTGCCATCTGAAATTCGAACCAGATCGGTAATTCCTTGTAAAAGCAATTTTGTAGGTAATGCCATGTTGCCTACTTCTGCCATCCCAGGATACCCCTTAGGGCCTACATTTTTTAACACCATAATACTATTAGCATCTATGTCCAATGCGGGATCCTCTATGCGTGCATGATAGTCTTCAATATTTTCAAACACCACCGCTTTGCCGCTATGCTTCAATAAGCCCGGACTAGCTGCAGATGGCTTTATCACTGCACCATTGGGTGCCAGATTTCCCTTAACCACCAAAATGCCCGATTCAGGTTTGAAGGGGTCCCGCAACGTACTAATCACCTTTCGGTCATATACTTCCGAAGCCGCACAGTTTTCTCCCATGGTTTTACCATTTACTGTGATGGCATCATTGTGAATCAGCGTTGACATCTCTTTGATTAATGCAGGTAATCCCCCGGAATAATAGAGATCTTCCATATAGTTTTCTCCGGAAGGCTGTATGTTAGCAAGCAACGGAATTCCCTGCGAATACTGATCGAAATCATCTATGTTTAACTCAATGCCAATCCTGCCTGCAATCGCCAGTAAATGAATCACAAAATTGGTAGATCCACCGATTGCTGCATTAACCATAATGGCATTTTCAAAAGCCTTCCGAGTAAGAATTTTAGACAAGGTTAGATCTTCTTTTACCATTTCTACAATACGCCTCCCTGATAATTGAGAGAGCACTTTGCGGCGTGCATCCGCTGCCGGTATGGAGGCATTGTCGGGCAATGAAAGACCTAACGCCTCCACCATTACCGCCATAGTAGAAGCAGTACCCATTACAGCACAATGCCCCTGCGTTCGAGCCATGCAAGCCTCAGCTGCAATAAATTCTTCAGGAGTAATCTCCCCTAATTTACTGGCAGTATCAAAACGCCAAAGATCTGAAGTTCCAATATCTTTTCCTTTCCAATGTCCTTTGAGCATGGGCCCACCTGAAATAACTAAGGTGGGTATATCTACACTGCAAGCGCCCATCACAAGGGAAGGAGTAGTTTTATCACAACCACAAAGCAGTACCACCCCATCGACAGGATTAGCCCTGATAGATTCCTCCACATCCATACTTACCAGATTACGGTAAAGCATGGCCGTTGGTTTAATTAAAGTTTCACCCAATGACATCACTGGAAATTCCACCGGAAATCCACCCGCCTCCAGCACTCCCTTTTTCACCGCCTCGGCAAGATCCCTGAAATGAGCGTTGCAAGGCGTTAGTTCACTCCAGGTATTGCAGATACCAATTACTGGCTTTCCCTCAAACATATCCGAAGGGATACCCTGGTTTTTCATCCATGCACGGTAAACAAAACCATCTTTCCCTTTTCTACCAAACCAGTTCTGGCTTCTTAATTGCTGACTTTCCATGATTGAATATATAACTTTTATCCATTCTTACAAGCTAAAATTAGTACCAATTACTAAAGAGTATAATAAATGGAAGGCACTATAAAGCCCTGTCCAGATGGGTATATCCTCCATCTACATAAATCAACTGCCCGGTGGTATGACTTGATTTATCAGACAAAAGAAATACCGACATATTGGCTATTTCTTCGGCTGTAGTCATCCTATTTTCAAAAGGTATTTTATCTGTAATCTGTTGTAATTTTTCGGCTGGATTATCAAATGTCTTAATCCAGGTTTCATACAAAGGTGTAAAACATTCGGCCACAACAACAGCATTTACCCGAATGCCATATTTCAATAATTCCACCGCCCACTCCCTTGTCAATGCATTACGACCACCATTAGACGCTGCATAGGCTGAAGTGTTTCCTTGACCCGTTTCTGCAGTTTTTGAACTGATATTTACGATGGCACCCTTTGATTTTTTTAACTCGGGCAAAGCATAATGCGCTATCAAATAATAATGAATGAGATTTTTATGCAGCGATGCAACAAAGGATTCATAATTGCCCGTTTCCAGTCCCACCCCATCATTAACGCCGGCATTATTGATAATGCCCTCTATTCGACCACATTCAGCAAGCACCTGTTTTACCGCCTTTTCGCAAGCTACTGGATCAGTTAATTCTGCAGTAACACATTTTGCCTGACCACCCGCCAATTCAATCTCCTTTACTGCCGCATTATTATCTTCGGCACTTCTGCCTATAATAAATGGAATAGCTCCTTCAGCTGCCAATACTTTGCTAATGCCTAAGCCAATTCCTTTGGCTCCACCGGTAACAATAATAATTTTCCCAGTAAGATTAAGTTGCATGTTTTTTTATTTAAGTGGAATAATAATATTTTCAATTTGTTGTGAACGCATAATGGTACCCTTCATTTCGCCCTGCCAATTTACCTGTTGGTATTGGTTGAATAAATCAAAGATATTATTGATGGACTTACCATCTGATGCCAATAGTACATCTTTTGGCTGCAACCCTGATTTCACCAACCCTTTTTTATCAGAAACTGAAACAATAACTACCCCATTTTCGGAACTTAGTCCAAATGCAGAACGGTCACCCAAGCCATTTACATTTCTTACTACTACATCTAGCCAAGCAATTTCAGCATTCTTTTCATTTACATTTGCCGCTATAATCAAATATGGAAACAACACCTTTAGTGCCATTGACTTCAGCTTGCCCTGCACACCAATATGGGAAGCATCAATATTTTTAAACCCCAATGAAAGTGCAGGACTTTTTGCTGAAACCCTGTAATCACCATTGGAGGCATTTTCAAACAATGGGTTACCAAAAAGACTATTCTTATCGGTATTATTTTTTCTTGCTTTAGCAAGTGAGCTAGAATCTGCAAATAAATTTGCGTCCACTTCCTTACCCCAAAAGGGAATTACGATGGGGTAATATTTACGGGTTACAATGTTTTTTCTAAACACATCTTCACTCTTTTTAAACCAAACATGTGGATGAAAAGAATTGTTAACCATAATGTTATTTTCAACCGATCTGTAAAATCCCTCTCGGAGCTTAATGCCGCCGTTCAAACAAATATTATTGTAAATATGGTAGTTGGAAGAACCATCATCTAGATCAATGTCCCATCCATGATCGCATCTAAATCGGTTGTTACGGATGGTCGTTGTTTTTTGTGCATCTAGCAAAATAATTTCGGGATGAATAGCAGTTATACTATCCATATATTTCCGGTCGGCATTCCAATACCTATCTCTTCCCCAGGAATTGAAAGAACCATGGTCACCAGTTTCCTGCACGGTATTAAATACGTCATTGTACTCAATTAGATGTCCGCCCCAGGTTCCATCTCCGATATTAACTCCTGCACGGGGGGTGTTATAAATGGTATTGTTTTTTACCGTAATGCTTTCTGACATGGATATTTCTACTCCAGTTGCCTGCTTTTCAATTCTACCAATATCATGGATGAGATTATTGTATACGATACAGTTTTTGGGAAAGCGATTATTTTGGGGACCAGGAGTTAGATCGATATTTTTATAATCCAAAAACTGCTCATATTTAAATGCAGGGGACCTTACCGCAGAAACATCTCCTACAAAACAAACCCCGCTTCCCCCTAATTCCTTAAATTGATTAGTAGAAATGCTGGTTCTTTGATTATAGCCACTAACCATAACAGCAGTGGCGCCCAATTGAGCAAATTCGCAATCGGCAATAGCACATTGCTCGGTACCCTCCAATAGTAAGGCCCCCGAACGATGCAACATCCAGTCGCTTCGCAATAAGGGCTCATGCACTTCCATCAAAACCCGCTTAGTTTGTGTGAATTTTATTTTGCGAATCGTAATATTTTTCAAGGGGCTAGATTCATCTCCCTTTAAGTGAATCAATGTTTTTAAACGAGACAATTCAACTGACCCTGCCATTATTTCATTTTCAGCGCTGGGGTAGTAATAAATTTTTTGCTGCAGGTTGTCAAAATACCATTCGCCAGGTGCATCCAGTTCTTCGAAAATATTTTCAACAAAACGAAACTCCGGATGCAATGGAGCAGGACGATTATTTTGCCACCCTCCTTCCATCCGCAATGAACCATCCGCTTGCTTCCCTAGAATCCGATAATGAAAACTCCCCCACTCACCCGAATGCAATGCATGAAAGAATCCCCCAGTGGGATCTCTCCATTTTTTAATTCTATTTACGCTGATTGCATCTGCCGCCACACCATTAAATATACGGGCGGTACTATCATAATTTGGATAACGGGCCATTACCCGCTGCGAACCATTCACAAACAGTGCATCGGGTGTAAAATCAATTGAAACTTTTGCTACGTAAATATTACCGCTATACTTATGCCAACTAACTGCAACTTTTTTTGCACCGCTTATAGTTACGGCTTCCTCTTTATAAGCAGCTAACAGCACCGACTTGCCTTTTAGGCCAGCAGCATTGAATAAAATGGTTGTATCAAGATAATAAACTCCTTTTCGGAGCAATAACTCCACCTTAGCCGCACCTGTTTGAGTAGCAAGCAAAATAGCCTGTTGAATGGTTGCCACAGGTTGCTGGAATGACCCTATGGCCTCATCGTTTCCATTGATAGCAATAAAGATTTTTTTTTGACCCAATACGGAAGAAAAGAGCAAAACTCCCATTAAAAAAAATACAGACAATCGTACCGGCATATTTTAAAAATAAAACGATTTCGAATACTTCGCTATCCAATAAGCATCGACCTAATTGCAACAGTGACGAATACCCTGAATTTTATGGCTGATAAGCCACCGCCAACTGCTTACTCGAGCCCAAACCTTCAATCCCTAATTCAATCACATCACCTGCTGTAAGAAACACAGGTTCTGGCTTAATACCCAAACCTACACCCGGAGGGGTTCCAGTACTAATCACATCACCCGGAAGCAAGGTCATAAACTGGCTTAAGTAATGCACTAAAAAAGGTATTTTAAACACCAAGTTAGATGTATTGCTGTTTTGATATTTTTTACCATTTACACTCAACCACATGGATAAATTATTTACATCGGTTACTTCATCGGTGGTTGCCAAAAATGGCCCTAACGGTGCAAACGTATCACAACCTTTACCCTTTGCCCACTGACCACCTCGCTCCAATTGAAAAGCCCTTTCACTATAATCATTGTGCAAACAGTAACCGGCTACATAATTCATTGCGTCCGACTCTTCCACATAACTTGCCTTCTTTCCAACTACAAATGCCAATTCAACCTCCCAATCTGTTTTGACGCTATTTTTAGGTATCACTACATTATCATCGGGTCCGCACAAAGCTGTGGTGGACTTAAAAAAAATAATGGGTTCTAAGGGAATTGGCGCATTGGTTTCAATGCAATGGTCAACATAATTTAACCCAATACAAATAATTTTTGAAGGCCTCGCCACTGGAGAACCCAAACGGACATTGGGGGCTACCTCTGGAAAAGAAGTATTACCAGCAACGGCTGCAGCTAGTTTAGCCAATCCATTATTTTCAAAAAATGCTTCATTGTAATCTCCAACAACAGAAGATACATCTAGTCTTTTTTCTCCGATTAAAATACCCGGCTTTTCTTTTCCCGGTTCGCCAAAACGTATTAGTTTCATCCTTGTTTTTTTTATTGTTTGAATTAATTTTTGATTGTAATGGTAGTTGTAAAAATTACCCTTGGTAATTATGATCTATCTAGTGAATAGGATTTTTTTTTAAATAACTAGGTATTCAATTTTAAAAATCCACCATCAATGGGGTAATCGCATCCAGTAATAAAAGAAGCCTCATCACTACAAAGATACAATGCCAACGCAGCAATTTCACTCGGCTGTGCCATTCGGCCTATCGGCTGGCTTTTAGACAATTTTTCAAATATTTCCTTTTCATTACCCGCGTAGTTTTTGGCAATGAAGCCATCTACAAATGGAGTGTGCACCCTTGCAGGAGAAATCGAATTGCAACGGATCTGGTCATTTAGGTAATCCCTTGCGACGGAAAGCGTCATCGCCATTACAGCACCTTTTGCAGTAGAATAGGCAAACCTGTCAGACAAGCCCACTAATGCCGCAATGGAAGCCATGTTTACAATTACACCTCCGCCTGATTTTTTTAATTGGGGGATAGCTGCATACAAACAATTGTACACTCCCTTTACATTCACATTGATAACCCTATCAAAATCTGCCTCAGGCGTGGTTTCTACTTTACCAATATGCGCTATGCCTGCATTATTTACCAATATATTAATATTGCCAATTTTCTCAAATGTAGCAAGCACCTCTTGCTGATTGGCAACATTACAAGCATGCGCCAACGCCCTACCTCCATTGGCCGTAATATCTTCCACAGCTTCTCTTGAACTTTCTGCAGACAACTCTATGATATGAACTTCAGCTCCTTGTTGAGCGAATAAAACAGCGATCGCTTTGCCAATTCCGCTTCCACCACCAGTAACAACTGCTTTTTTATCTTTTAATGAAAACATAATTTTTTAAAATATTAAATGAATGATTAAGAAGATTTAAATTCTCCCTTAAGTAACGTGGTGTCAATATTCCGCTTTTATAAAGATACACCCCGTTTCCAAGGAATAAAGTCATCTTGATTTAAAAGCACCGCTTTCGGAATAAC
>CANJDY010000113.1 GCA_947472635.1 Chitinophagaceae bacterium | reverse complement strand
TCCTATTCGCTAATTAGCAAAAAAGTATTGGATGGTAAAATCGAGTTTAAGGATCTGATGGGAAGTATGCTCAATATAAGCAACAAGAATTATGAGGGAGAATTTGATGAGGATGTATAAAAACAAAACAGCGCCAGGCAAATTACCTGACGTTGGGTGATTGCCAGTCTAAATTTATATACAAGAAAGGAATGCTTTTCCCGCTATTATATTTAAAAAAATATGATAGAGGGTTCTATATAATATTAACTTCCCTTTCCAAGGCTACTCCGAATTTATCTACCACAGTTGCTATGATTTTTTCACTTAAATCGAATATTTCACTGCCGGTTGAATGCCCATAATTTACCAACACCAATGCTTGTTTAGCATGGCAACCCGCATCTCCCTTTCGATATCCTTTCCATCCGCACTGCTCAATTAGCCAACCTGCAGCCAGTTTTACCCTGTCAACCCCCACCGCATACCCAATGATAGAAGGAAAATCTTTTTTCAGCGAAGAAAATTGCTGCTCATTGATTGCTGGATTTTTAAAAAAACTGCCGGCATTACCAATTTCTACTGGATCGGGCAGTTTGCTACGGCGGATATGAATGACCGCCTGTGAAATGGCCTGAATACTTAACTCAGTAACCCCCATTGTCGCCAACTCCTGCTCAATGGCTCCATAGGAGGTATTAAAAACTGGCACTTTATTTAACCGATAGGTAACGCTCAATATCACAAACTGATTACAAAGCTTTCTTTTAAAAACACTTTCCCTGTAACCAAATTCACAATCCTGCAATTGGAAAGTAACTACCTTTTTATCGCTCAGGTGAAAAGCTTCCAATTCAAAAAAAACATCTTTTATCTCTACCCCATATGCGCCAATATTTTGCATGGGAGATGCCCCTACATTACCAGGTATCAGCGAAAGATTTTCCAAACCGGCCCAATTATTTTGTATGCAATGAATTACCAACTGGTGCCAACTGACACCAGCCCCTGCCTTAATGTAGACATAAGATTCATCTTCTCTTATTTTATCTATTCCAAGCAGCTTATTTTGCAAAACAAGCCCATCGAAATTTTTAGTAAACAACAGATTGCTTCCGCCTCCTAGAATAAGGTGCGGCAATAATTGGCGGGTATTGGATGGAGGAGCAAATTCGAGGTATGTGCATAATTCATCCACCGATTCAAAGCTAGCAAAATAATGTGCTAGCACATCTACACCAAATGTGTTGTATTTTTTCAGCGAAATATTTTCTTCGATCATATTGCTTACGCATTGTTGTACAAACCTTCTTATTAGTTGGCATCCACATCCGCAATCATAACCACTCCTTTAAATTTCTTTTCGGACAATAGCAAATTAAAGTGATTTTTGATTGCCTTTTTATATTGATGGATTTGTTTCATATCCAGGGGCAATTTAATCAATAACTCCATCAAGTATTGGTTTCTAACCCTTGCTACCACAGGTGCTGCAGGACCAACTACAAAATTATTTAAATCGATTTTTAAAGCAAGTCCCAATTTATGGGCCGCCTCATCCACTACTTCCTTCAACTTATGCTTTAACGTTATTTCAATGATCCTACTAAAGGGCGGGTAAAAAAACTGCTGGCGATGGATGATCTCAAATTCATACATTTTCTTATAATCATGCTGTTGTACAAATTGTAATATCGGATGGCTCACTTGTGTTGCTTGAATCAATACCTTTCCCTGTTCATCTTTTCTACCGGCCCTTCCACTTACCTGCTCCATTAGCTGAAAGGCCCTTTCATTGACCCTGAAATCGGCAAAGCTTAACAACCCATCTGCATCCAATATGCCCACTAGACTCACCTTTTCAAAATCAAGCCCCTTCACTACCATCTGCGTGCCAACCAAAACGTCTATACGCTGTTGCTCAAATTGCTTGATGAGATTATCATGAGCCGATTTCCCTTTTACCGAATCAACATCCATCCTTGCCACCCGTAAGCTTGGAAATTCCTCGTCCAACATTTCCTCTATTTTTTCGGTACCGAAATTTTTCTCCGTCCAATTAACCGTTCCACAGGCAGGACATTCCGTTATTTTTGGATAAGTGGTGCCACAATAATGGCAATGCAGTTTATTAGAATATTTATGAAGTGTTAAAGTAACATCGCAATTTTTGCATTGGGGCAAATACCCGCAGGTGCCACATAATAAGTAGGGTGAATAACCGCGCCTATTTTGAAAAAGTATCACCTGTCTGCCATTGTCTACCGTTTGCTGTACAGCCTCTTTTAATTGGGGCGACAACATCACTTTCCCCTTCTGCACTACCTTACGGGTGTCAATGATTTCTATAACGGGTAAATGTATACCGCCAAACCTTTCATTCAATTCTACCAAACCATACTTGCCTTTTTGGGCATTATAATAAGTTTCTATTGAGGGGGTGGCACTACCCAATAAAACCTTGGCACTAAAAAGGGAAGCATAAAATATAGCTGCATCCCGTGCATTGTATCTAGGGGCCGGATCCTGTTGCTTGAAGGAGGAATCATGCTCTTCATCTACCACAATCAACCCCAACTCCTTAAAGGGCAGAAATAAAGCACTACGGGCCCCCAGCACTATCCGGGTTTCACCTGACTTGATCTTATTCCACAATTCTACCCGTTCATTATTATTAAACTTAGAATGATAAATGGCAATATTGCCTCCAAAATGCAATTGGAGCCGGCGAATCATCTGAGAGGTAAGTGCTATTTCTGGCAAAAGATAAAGCACCTGTTTACCCTGCTGATAATACGATTCAATGAGTTTGATATATAACTGGGTTTTGCCGCTACTGGTAACACCGTGCAACAGACAAACATTTCGGCTGACAAAACTTTCTCGCACACCATCATAGGCTTTTTGCTGTGCTGGGCTCAAATCAAAATTAAGTTCCATGGACTTGGGCAATGTCTTAATTCTATCTACGCTCCGCTTTTCAATGCGCACAATCTGCTTATCGGCAAGTCCCTTTAATTGAGCAACCGTTGCTCCAGACTTCTTTAATAGGGCGGTCTGGGTAACTTCCCCTTCCGACTTCATCAGGTGCAGATAACTCAATAGTAATTCCATCTGCTTGGGTGCCTTTGTCCAGTTGTTCAACAAATCGCCTAACTCTTTTTCATTCTCATACATCGGATAAAGCAGGATAAAATTCTCCATTTTACTTTTATACCGTTCACTTAAGGCCTCCCAAACGATACATACAGTTTTATCAATCAGCTTTTTAATTACCGGATAAACATGTGTAGCATCCAGTACCTGTTGCACTTCAGTTAGATTCAATTGCTTTTTAATCAACAACGCTTCTGCTACCAGATATTCCTCATTATCCAAACTGGAAAAATCATCCCCGTAATCTTCATTAAACAATAGGATGGTTTCGCTGCTCAATTTAAAATGTGCAGGCAAAGCAGCGGCCATCACTTCCCCTTCACTACACATATAATAATCACTCATCCACTTCCATAATTCCAATTGCTGAGGAAATACCAAGGGGGTATCGTCGAGTACATTTAAAATTTGTTTGGTTTGATATGCCGGCGCATCCCCACTGATTGATTTTACTATGCCCGCATATTTTTTATTTTTACCCAAAACCACTTCTACCCTACAGCCCGGTTGAATCAGCTTGACAAAAATTGCAGGAACTGCATAGGTATAGGTAGTTGGTAATGCGAGGGGGAGAATGACAGAAGCAAAAAAGGAGTCCCCGCTCCCCTGCCCAGCTTCAACCAATGGATCTATTGGGTCTGCTTTCCGGGATGGAATGCTAAAAAGGGGTATTTGGTTTTGATCACTCATTCAATATTATTATAGCCGCATTTTATTTGTAAGCTGGTTTTATCCAACTTACCTGGTAGTCAACCAATTTCTGTTCCATTATATCGTACACCTTTTTCTTCAAGAGCTGCAAGTCATCAAGTGTCAGCCCTTCCACGCTTATTTCTTCCAGAAAGATTGCCCTTGATCTACCTGGTAATAATGTAAATATACTTTTGTAATGCATCCGATGGTAGGTATCCAAAAATAAAATTGGCTTAATGGGTGTTTGAGTTTCAATCGCAATTTTAAATGCTCCGTCATAAAACTCCTTTAGTGGGCTGCTAGTCATGTTGAATGTTCCCTCTGGGGCAATTACTACCGATATCCCTTTTCTAATAAAGGCTTTTAATTGCAGTACACTTTTTGCCCTTCGCTCTGCACTGCTTCGATCTACCATTACCACCGCATTACGGTATAGAAAACCGAATAGGGGTATCTTAGACATTTCCGATTTTCCCAAAATCCTAAAAGGCTGCTTTCGAATTGCCTTCATGATAATAGGAATATCCATGTAGGAAATATGGTTGAAAATAAAAACGTATTGATTATTTTTATTATGTGGTATCTCAAAAAAATTACGGTGGCGAATACCCCAAAATAACATCATGGCATCAGCCCAAAACTGACATATTCGATAAATAAAATTTCCACCCCTGATTTTTCCGAAAAAAGAAGCCCCGATCACCCATGGGAAAATCAATAGCAGAAAAAGTATAAAAAGCACCAATCCATACAAGGAAAAAAGCACCCTAAATAGCAAAAAGATATGTTTCATAATAAAAAGCGAATATAATAAGTTTATTACGCACCGATATTTAGTTAGTATTTTTAGCCCTAGTTGTATGGTTTTACACTTAAAACCACTAATAAAATCAAGGGAAACCTGTTTTTTCTAAAAATCCCTTTTATAATTCTCTCCATTTAATCTGAATTCCCTTACCTTTGCCGTCCTAAATTTTGGTTATATGTTAGCAGTAGTAAAAATAGCAGGTCAACAGTTTAAAGTGAAAGCAGGCGATAGCTTGTATGTACCGCATATCGAGGGTAAGAGTGGCGACAAAGTTGAGTTTTCAGACGTTCTGATGACCGACAATGCAGGCACGATATCCATCGGTACCAGCGTGAAAGCAATCGTAAAAGCTGAAATTTTACTTGACTTAGTACAGGGCGATAAAGTAATTGCCTTTAAAATGAAAAGAAGAAAAGGTTTCCGTAAAAAGCACGGACATCGTACACATTACACAAAAATACAAGTGACTGAGATCGCTTAATTACAGGGTATTTTTTATTATGGCGACATCAGTGAAATTTTGTCAAAATGCCATAAATGAACAAATTAGCCTGTAAATTGAAATTTGAAATAAAAAAAAATAATTTAAAATGGCACATAAAAAAGGTGAGGGTTCGGTTAAAAATGGCCGTGATTCACAAAGCAAAAGATTAGGTGTAAAAATCTATGGCGGACAACCCGCCATTGCAGGAAATATCATTGTACGTCAACGTGGCACTGTGTATCATCCAGGTAAAAATGTTGGTCTTGGAAAAGATTTTACAATTTTTGCACTGTCTGATGGTATCGTAGAATTTAAAAAAGGAAGAGGCGACAAGAGCTTTATTTCTATCAATGCGGTAGAAATTTCTGCATAAATAATAAAGTTTTTTTTGGTAGTTTAGAAAATATTTTTACTTTTAAGTATTATTTACTAACCAATTAAATTTTAAAGAACATGGCAACTGCAAAAAAAGCTGCAAAAAAAGCACCAGCAAAGAAAGCTGCTCCTGCAAAAAAAGCTGCTCCAGCAAAGAAAGCTCCAGCTAAAAAAGCTGCTCCAGCTAAAAAGGCTCCAGCTAAAAAAGCTCCAGCTAAAAAGGCTCCAGCTAAGAAAGCTCCAGCTAAAAAAGCTCCAGCTAAGAAAGCTCCAGCTAAAAAAGCTCCAGCTAAAAAAGCTGCTGCAAAAAAGAAGTAAGCTTTGCTTTTTAAAAGCGAAACTAATAAAAAAGTCCTGGCAATTGCCGGGACTTTTTGCTTGTATGCCCTGCCCCTCTATTCCATTTCTCTTTATTTTGGCCTACTCCCCTGCACCATTTAGTATTGTCCGAAGGGTCCAAATGACTACTAAGGAAATTACTGCCCCACAATATGATTGTTACTTACAGAAGAATTTTAAAAATTCGATTTACATTTGACTATGAATAATTACCAGATTGCAGAGTCGTTCTCTTTATTAGCTAAATTGATGGACATCCACAATGAAAACAGCTTTAAGGCCAAATCTTATGCGGCTGCGGCATTTACAATAGAAAAATTACCTATACAGCTAAGTGAAACCCCTACTGATAAATTAGCTGGCATTAAAGGGATTGGCGAATCAGCCGGTAAAAAGGTAATTGAATTGTTAACCACTGGCGTATTACAAGCACTGGAAGAGATGATTGCAAAAACTCCACCCGGAGTGTTGGAGATGCTAAACATCAAAGGTATTGGACCGAAAAAAATTGCTACTATTTGGAAAGAAATGGAAATTGAAAGTATTGGGGAGCTTTTATATGCCTGTAAGGAAAACCGGCTCAAATTATACAAGGGGTTCGGCGAAAAAACCCAACAAAATGTAATGGAAACAATTGAGTTCTATTTAAAGAGCCAGGGCAGTTTTCTTTATTCTCAGATAGAACCTCTTCAGGAAGCCATCCAAAGTTTTTTTTCACTGCTATTCCCCGAAAAAAACATTGCTTTTACCGGTGCCTTTAAAAGACAACTGGAAATTATACACGAACTCGAAATTGTACTGGATGATTCCATACAAAATATGGTAAAAGTATTGTCGGGTGGAGAAGATTTTGAGATCATTGAGGAAAATGAAGCTGATCTACTATGCAGGATATCCGCTGGTATAAAAATTCGACTCTATAGTTGTGATAGTAAGAATAGGATGAAACTAATTTTTATGAAGAGTTGCGCGGACGAATTTGCGACTGCATTTACACAGCAATTTCCTAGTATCGACTATTCATCTTGTGAGAATGAGGAAGCAATATTTAACCAGGCTGCTTTACAATTTGTTCCCGCTTGCCAAAGAGAGAAAGCGCTTACACTGGATTGGGCAAAACAACATGCGTTACCCTCCCTATTAGCGGTTTCAGATATTAAGGGCATTATTCACAGCCATAGCAACTGGAGTGATGGTAGCAATACAATCGCAGAAATGGCGAACAAAGCCATTGAAAAGGGATTTGAATACCTTGTAATCAGCGATCACAGCAAATCAGCCTTTTATGCAAATGGCCTGAAAGAAGAAAGGTTAAAAGAACAGCATGCATGTATTGATGCATTAAATATTCAACTAGCGCCCTTCAAAATATTTAAAAGCATTGAAAGTGATATCTTAAATGATGGCAGTCTTGACTACAGTAACCAACTACTAGCGACCTTCGATCTGGTGATTGCATCTATTCACTCTAACTTAAAAATGAGTGAGGAAAAAGCGATGCAACGATTAATGAATGCCATCGAAAACCCTTTTACCACCATTCTTGGTCATATGACCGGAAGATTATTATTAAGCCGAAAAGGTTATCCTGTAGATCATAAACGCATCATTGATGCTTGTGCAGCCAACCAGGTAGTGATAGAATTAAATGCCCATCCAAGCCGATTAGATATTGATTGGAGGCATATAGATTATGCATTGGAGAAAAACGTGCTACTATCCATTAATCCGGATGCACACTCACCAGAAGGATTCGATGACATCAGGTATGGTGTACTGGTAGCTCAAAAATCACTGCTGACCAAGGAGAAAAATCTGAGCAGCTTCGGATTGAAGGAGCTGGAACAATATTTAATCAATAGGAAAAAATAATTACTGGTCGGTTAAGGGAAGCTCCACAAAGAAGGTAGTCCCCTCTCCTAAAACAGTTTCAAACCATATATTGCCTTTGCATTCCTCTACGATCCCTTTGCACATCGCCAAGCCCAAACCTGTACCAGAATTTTTGGTGGTAAAATTAGGCGTGAATATTTTTGAGCGGACCGCTTCGGCAATACCTGCCCCATTATCATGAACCGTGATCTGCACCATTTTTTGGAGTAGCTTTTCTGTAACAGTAATGGTAGCCCTCCTTCCATCTGGAACGGACTGCAGAGCATTTTGAATCAGATTGGTAAATAGACGGTTAATATGGGTTCGATCTGCAGTTATCAGCACCTTTGCATCCTCGGGCTTCCAACTAAGGTCTAGATTGTCCTCTACTGAATGTAATTGTATCAATAACTGAATGGTTTCATTCAGATCAAATACCTCTCTGCGGGGATTTCCAATATTGGCAAACTGCGAAAACTCTGCTGCAATTTGGCTCAGGTGGTCAATTTGCTCTACCAACGTTCGAGCAACACTTGCAGTCAATTCATGGATATCCCCTTTATTTTTTTCAATAGCCCGTTGA
>CANJDY010000112.1 GCA_947472635.1 Chitinophagaceae bacterium | reverse complement strand
ACTTTCAAAAACAGATATCCTTAATAACAATAGACAAAAGCCCAATCCGCCGCCTATAAAATAACAGATACGCCAATTGAAATGCTGAGAAATAAAATAAGCTACTACTGCTCCAGTCAAACCAACACCTGCAACCAAAGAAGTACTTATACCTCTTTTTTCTTTGCTCACTAATTCAGATACCAGCGTAATACCCGCCCCCAGTTCTCCAGCCAACCCAATGCCTGCAAAGAATCGGGTGAGTGCATATTGATTTGGAGTTTGTACAAACCCATTGATAATATTAGCAATAGAATACAAAACAATAGAACCAAACAAAACACTCAACCGTCCTTTTTTATCACCCATTACACCCCAAATGATTCCACCCAGCAACAAGCCGATCATCTGTACGCTTATAATAAATTCTCCTTCGGATTTCACCTGTGCAATAGAAAGCCCCATATCCTTCAAACTATCCACTCTTACAATTTGAAATAAAAGCAGGTCGTAGATGTCTACAAAATAACCCAGGGCGGCTACCAGAACCGTGATATTGAAAATGGAATTGGATGGTTTGTTCATCTGATTAGTTTATTTGCCTATCGGCTATGACTGTTTTTTATTTTTTCCTAAAAATAATTTCAATAGTATAGGCGCTGTAGTAATCAACACAATTCCTACAACAATTACTTCCAAGTGTTTTTTTAAATCAAAGCTAAACCAATCCAAAAATAGTATTTGCAGGTAATGGCCGGCAAATAGCATTGAAAAAACCCAGGAAAAGGACCCTACGATATTATAAAAAGTAAATTTCTTTTTATCCATTGCCACTATTCCTGCAACGATGGGGGCAAAGGTTCGGAGTATGGGTAAAAATCTGGCCATCACAATAGCACCTCCACCATGCTTGTCGTAAAAATCTTTTGCCTGAAATAAATATTTTTTCTTAAACAAAAAATTATCCTTTTTTTCAAACAAATAAGGACCACTTTTTTTCCCAAACCAATATCCTGCAAAATTACCCATTACCCCCGTTAAGGAAATCACGATTCCTAAAACCAATAAATTGAAAAAGGAACTTTGTGAGTCAAAACCAAAAGCTGATTTAACCAGGTTGTCACTAAAGATTCCTGTAACGAAAAGCAATGAATCCCCTGGTAAAAAAAAACCCGCAAACAATCCTGTTTCGGCAAATACTGCAAATACAATAAACCACAAACCTCCGTTATCAATATACCATTGCGGCTGTAATAATTGTGTCCAATGAAACAATAAAATAAAATCGAACATACTATAGGTAAAACTTTAATGAAAATGAATAATTTCTATACAATGTCTTTTAAACCAATAATGGGCTTCTGAATGCTTCTTTTCATATTTAATTGATTATCTCTTTTTCACCAGTTGTCAATTCCCCTTCCCACTTACTCACTACAGCAGTAGCAATGCTATTGCCAACCACATTAGTAGCGCTTCTTCCCATATCCAATAATGGATCTATTCCCAAAAGCAACGCAATGCCTGCTTCCGGAATATTAAAAGTAGCCAGTGTGCCAGCAATTACTACCAGTGATGCTCTTGGCACGCCTGCAATTCCTTTACTAGTTAGCATCAACACCAGCAACATAGTTAACTGTGTTGCTAGGGGAATATCCATCCCATAGCTCTGTGCTATAAACAAGGAAGCAAAAGTCATATACATCATGCTTCCATCCAAATTGAAAGAATAACCTAGGGGCAAAACAAAGCTCACTATTTTATTCTTGCATCCAAATTTCTCCAACTCTTGCATTGTTTTTGGAAAAGCTGCTTCGCTACTGGAGGTACTAAAGGCCAGTAAAATTGGCTCCTTCATTCGTTTGATCAAATTAAGCACTCTTCTTCCTACAAAAAATGAACCGGCAAGAATCAAAAATAACCATAACAATATCAAACCAAAATAAAATTCTCCAATAAAAATTGAATAGGTTTTCAAAATGCCGATACCTTGTTTTGCGATGATCGCCGCCATCGCTCCAAAAACCGCAAGCGGTGCAAAATTCATTACATACCCCGTCACTTTTAAAATTATTTTAGACAGCACATCTATTGCATGTACAACTGGCTTCGCAAAATCACCCACTGCTGCAGCGGCTACCCCGAAAAATAGCGCAAATACTACAATCTGCAAGATTTCATTTTTAGCCATCGCATCTATAAAACTAACCGGGAATACATGGTAGAAAAAATCTTTAATGGTAAGCGCTGCCTTGTCAATACCACTACTGGCATTGAGTTCGGGAAGGGTTAAGTGCATGGCAATACCTGGCTTGAAAAAATTTACCAATACCATTCCCAACAACAAGCTCATGAATGAGGCACTAATAAACCAAAGCAGTGTTTTTCCTCCAATTCGACCCACTGCACTGATATCACCCAATTTGGCGACCCCTACTACCAGCGTGGTGAAAACTAGGGGAGCTACAATCATTTTAATAAGCCTTAAAAAAATGTCGGCCAGAATGGTAAACCAATCCAGTTTTTTATCCCTCTGTTTGATGCTGTCATTTTTCTCAACCCCTTTTAACAACTGCTGGGTTTTTAACTCCCTATAAAAAGCATTGGTCGTATCTGTTAGTAAGGCTAGTTGCTGGCTAAGCTCCTTTAATGAATCTGAATAAATCCTGATGCTGGCAAGAGAGCCTGCCTCATCAGAGCCTGCCAATAGATTGATTTCAGTCTGTTTTTTTTGAAGCAGCACATTTTGCTGAATGGCCTGTAGCCTTTGGTAGCTGACACTGTCCTTTACCCGTTCGTAGGGTTTCATCCGCACCTGCAATTGTTTTATCTGTAATTCTGCAAGGGCAATTTGTGCATTCTCCTTACCAATATAATTTTTATTTAATATAAGCCCTGCTATGATTCCAGCTAGGAGAGCAATACCTATATATAAAGTTAGCCGGCTTTTCTTTGAAGGTTGAGTAACCATGTTTGAAATATTAGTTTCGCAATATAATATTTAATACTTGTTAAACTGCCTAAGGCACAAAAAATAGACAGGATGGCTCAATTAAGAATTTATTGCTTATTTTTCCATTATATTATTTACTAAACCAATATTCAGTTATGAGTTTATTTACAAAAAAACCAATCCAGGCTTTATTAGATGAAGCCGGTGGAGAATCTGGAGAGGGATTAAAGCGCACGCTGAGTGCAGGGGCTTTGGTAGCGTTGGGGATAGGCGCAATTATTGGTGCCGGACTTTTTGTTAGAACTGCCTCTGCGGCGGCCCAAAATGCAGGACCCTCTGTTACGATTGGTTTTATTGTAGCAGCTATCGGTTGTGCATTGGCAGGATTATGCTATGCGGAACTTTCTTCCTCCATCCCAATTTCGGGAAGCGCTTATACTTATACCTACGCCACAATGGGTGAATTATTGGCCTGGGTAATAGGTTGGGATCTTGTACTGGAATATGCGGTAGGTGCCGCTACGGTGGGAATTGCCTGGAGCGAATACCTCAATAATTTACTGGTAAATGTGCTGCATTGGAAAGCCATCGCCTATCAATGGTGTCACTCCCCTTTTGAAGTATCGGTAATAACAGGCGAACATGGCCTTATCAATCTTCCTGCACTGGGTATCGTAATGCTTCTAAGCCTACTTTTAATAAAAGGTACACAAGAATCTGCATTCGTAAATGGAATCATCGTTATCACCAAGGTTGCTATTGTAATCCTAATTATTATTTTAGGATGGGATTTTATCAACCCCACTAACCATGTGCCTTATATTCCTGCACCAGCCATTTATACCGACCACCAGGGAATCGATCATAGCTTTGGAGGTATTCGGGGCATCTTGGCTGCCGCCGGTGTTGTATTTTTCGCCTTTATCGGTTTTGATGCGGTCAGTACCGCCGCTCAAGAGACAAAAAACCCTAAGAAAGCAATGCCAATAGGCATTTTAGGTTCGCTGGCCATTTGCACCATTTTATATATTTTATTTGCGCATGTTTTAACAGGACTTGCACCGATTGAGTTTTTTAGAACGACCGGTAAGGAAGCATCTGTAGTAGCTGCTATTGACAAGTTCATGCCTGGCTACCAATGGCTGAGCAAACTAGTTACCATCGCCATACTGGCAGGATTTTCCTCCGTAATACTAGTAATGCTGCTTGGTCAAAGCAGGGTGTTTTATAGCATGAGTAGGGATGGTTTATTGCCCAAGGTGTTTAGCGATCTACATCCAAAATATAAAACCCCTTACAAAGCCAATCTTATTATTTTAGTATTGGTAGGCTTATTCGCCGCATTTATACCAGGCGATATCGTGGGTGACATGACGAGTATTGGAACACTGTTTGCATTTATTTTGGTTTGCATTGCCGTAATTATTTTGAGGAAAACAGAACCTAATCTTCCCCGACAATTTAGAACTCCCTGGGTACCCCTAGTCCCTATCGCAGGCGTACTGGTTTGCGCTGCAATGATCTTTGGGCTGGGCTGGACTAACTGGCTGCGCTTATTTATCTGGTTGGCAATCGGTTTTGTTATATATTTCTCTTACAGCAGAAAGAATAGTAAACTTCGGGACAGCGATTCAAAATAATTCATATCGGTTGAGTATATCTAAAAAAATCCCGAACCTAACTTCGGGATTTTTTGTTTGAAGCATAGTTTATATTGAGAAATAATTTTAATGCCAATCATCCCAACTATTTTATTTCATTTTAAATTCGCATACAATGGAAAGAAGAAAGTTTCTACAAAATGCTTCACTAGCAAGTTTGGCGTTATCCGCAATCTCGAGTGGTTGCAATAATACCGAGAAGTCCTCCGATAAAAAATCTTCTGACCCTGCAATTACTGAGGAAGAAGATAGATTTCCGCTCAATGAAATTACCATTCATGAATTGCAAGAAAAAATGGCCAAGGGCGAATATAGTTCCCGCAAAATAACTGAACTATATTTAAAAAGAATTGCTGCTATTGATCAATCAGGCCCTACGCTCAATGCTGTAATTGAAATTAACCCCGATGCTTTGTCTATTGCAGATGCAATGGATAAAGAAAGAAAGACGGGCAAATTACGTGGCCCTTTGCATGGGATCCCCATACTCATCAAAGACAATATCAATTCGGGTGACAAAATGATGACGACTGCAGGTGCATTGGCATTGAAAGGGAATGTGGCAGCAAAGGACGCTTTTATAATAGGAAAACTTCGAGAAGCCGGTGCCGTGCTTTTAGGTAAAACCAATCTCAGCGAATGGGCCAACTTTCGATCTACTAGGTCGAGCAGCGGCTGGAGTAGCCGTGGCGGACAAACAAAAAACCCCTGTGTACTTGATCGAAGTGCCAGTGGATCGAGTTCAGGCTCAGGAGCAGCAGTAGCCGCAAATCTTTGCACTATTGCTATTGGCACGGAAACGGATGGATCCATCATTGCACCATCCTCCTTCTGTGGCATTGTGGGAATCAAACCAACAGTTGGTTTATGGAGCAGATCCGGTATCATTCCGATTTCTGCAACTCAGGATACTGCCGGACCTATGACAAGAACCGTTACAGATGCCGCCATATTATTAGGTGCGTTGGCCGGAATGGATGATGCCGACCCTATAACCAAACAGAGTGAAGGAAAAGGAAAAAAAGATTATACCATCTTTTTACAACTTGAGGGATTGAAAGGTAAAAGAATCGGTATCGAAAAATCTTTTCTAAAAGGAAATGAAGCTATCGTGGCAATTTATCAGCAGGCAATCGAATTGTTGAAAAAAAATGGTGCCACCATCATTGAAGTAGAATTACTAAAGCTAACCAAACCATTGGGCGAAGCTGAATTTACTGTATTTCAATATGAGTTTAAAGACGGCGTAAATAACTATCTGTCAAATGCAAGTGCGACAGTAAAAAAACTGTCCGATGTAATCAGTTTTAACAAACAAAATGAAGCCATTGCTATGCCCTATTTCAAACAAGAAATACTAGAAATGTGTGATGCAAAGGGTGGGCTTCATGAGAAAGAATATACCGACGCGCTGAAAATATCGACCAGTGCTAGAAAGATAATTGATGACCTTATTGAACAGTACCGGTTAGACGCTATCTGTTCAACCAGTTTTGGATTGGCTAACTGTATCGATCTAGTAAATGGAGACTATGATACCGGATTTTATTTTGCACCTCCAGCAGCTATGGCAGGGTATCCTCACATCACCGTACCAATGGGTAAGGTACATGAACTTTCGATTGGACTTTCTTTTGTAGCTGGGGCTTATCAAGAAGGCGAATTGCTTGGAATGGCATATGCTTTTGAGCAGGCTTCAAACAAAAGGACTGCTCCGAAATTTTTGAAAACACTCGTGTAATTGTCTACAAGAGTAGCTTTATTGCAATAGCCAAATCTAGCAAACGGAGAAGCTAGTAATCAGTAATTAACTTATCGATGATTTGCTAACAATAAATTATCTTGCTTTAGTAACAATAAAAAACCCCGAATAATCGGGGTTTTTTATTGCACTAAATTGATGGCGTATTTTAAATGCCTGCATTTTTATTGTTTTCTAGCTGTGTCATCGCCATGATCTGCTTCATGGTTTTTTCCATACCGTCGCTTCCGCCATCTAAAAATATCACATTCCCTTTTCCGTACTCTGCAAAATTCTTAATCGCTTCTACCCACATACTGAACAAAATTACATTGGTATCGAGGTTGGCCTGTTTCATTTCTGAAGCTGCCTGACTCATACCACGTGCCACTTCTTCTCTGAAAAGTGCAACTCCCTGACCGCGTAACTGAGCAGCCTGACGTTCGGCCTCTGCAGCAATTTTTATGGCATTACCTTCTGCTTCGGCAGCTTTAGTTTTAGTTATCAGCAAAGCCTGGCCTTCATTTTCAGCAGCTGCCTTTAAATTATTACTAGCCACCACTTTGCTCATACTCGTCATAATTGCTTCGTCAAAAGTAATGTCATTGATCTGCAGATCTTGCACATGATATCCCCAACCCTCTAGCGTTACGTCAATTTGTTCCTTCACATTGTCAACAATATCTCTGCGCAC
The DNA here is from genome assembly GCA_947472635.1 of Chitinophagaceae bacterium. The sequence continues at coordinate 1,281 of CANJDY010000112.1, read as the reverse complement.
ATTTAGCACTTCTGCCTGTTTTTTGGTAGATACAAATGCACGGATACTTCCCTCTACGGTACGAATAAGTGCCTGCATTAGATCCTTTTCACTGATAAATTTGAAAGCTACATTTTTTATAGTTTCTTCCTCCACATTCATTACAGAAAAAAGAATCATGGACTTAAAATACACGTTCGCTTGGTCGATGGTGACTGCCTGAAACTCCAACTCTACCGATCGATTTTGAATGCTCACCCTTTTATAAATCTGATCTAAAAAAGGCACTTTAAAATTAAGGCCGGGCAGTTTTATACTATGGTATTTACCCAACCGGGTAACTACGCCTATGGAGCCCTGGTTGATTGTAAACAATCCGCCTGCCACCACAAGGAAGATGGGGATTAACCACCAAAAATTTCTTAATAGTTCCATGTTTATAAATTTTGATTGAAGATAACGCTTTTACAAGATGCCTGATAATTAGTTTTGTTAAATTACTGAGGATAAAAACAGTCCAATAGCTGTTACAGTTTCCAAAGATTCATTTTCAAATCACCGAAATAGCTACAAGCTGCTCTCCTCCCATATCATGCACAAATGAACGATGGTCTCGGCTGCCTTGGCCATGTCTTTTGCCCCTACCCATTCCAGTTTACTGTGAATGTTTTGCATACCAGTAAATATATTCGGACAAGGCATCCCAATATAGCTAAAGCGGCTACCATCTGTACCACCTCGAATACTTTCTTTTTTTACCAGTAATCCTGCACGCTGTATGGCTTCCGCCGCAAAAGCAGTAACCTGAGGGTGTTTATCAAGTACCTCCTTCATATTGCGATATTGCTCCTGAATTTCATATGCCACAGTGGCCCTAGGGAATTGCTGAACCACCCGCGCTACAAGTGCCTGCAACCTTTCGTGATGACCCTGAAGTCCCGCCAAAGTAAAGTCGCGCACAATCAATTGTATGCTAGCTTTTTCAGCAATTCCATTCACAGCCACCGGATGCACAAAGCCTTCTCTTGCCTGCGTGGTTTCGGGGCTCCACTCATTTTTTGGGAGTGCTTCCAGTATAGCACCAGCTACTTTTAATGCATTTACTAATTTTCCTTTAGCATAACCTGGATGAACAATCACCCCCTCAATAGTAATGGTAGCAGCATCTGCACTGAATGTTTCATCCTCTAAACTTCCTGCCTCACCACCATCAAGGGTATACCCGAAGTCGGCCCCTAATTTTTCCATATCCACCCGAGCAGTTCCTTTACCCACTTCTTCATCCGGTGTAAATAAGATTTT
>CANJDY010000111.1 GCA_947472635.1 Chitinophagaceae bacterium | reverse complement strand
CTACAGATGTGGAATGGGAAAACAGTCCCCAAAAAAAATTATCCTTCTATTGATTCTAGGCATTTGTATTTAAATGCATTTGATCCGTTTGATGGAGTGGCAACGGTATTCAATCACCAGATTTGTGATACTGCTAAGGGAGATTCCAGTAGGGTGGGTGCCACACTTTGTAACTGGCCTGATAGAAGGGTAAGTGAGGAAGTTAATGTTTTAAAAATGAATCCTGTTTATTCAGTGATGTTAGCTTTTGCTGAAAGGACTTGGAGAGGTGGAGGATGGAAAAATTATTTGTCAGATATCGGCAGTCCAGGTTCAGAAAGGTATCGCCAGTTTGTTGATTTTGAAAATCGCTTGCTAGATCATAAAAAATTATTTTTCAAAAATCTCCCTTTTAATTATGTAAGGCAAGTAGACATTGAATGGAAATTGATAGGCCCCTTTGACAATAAGGGTATAACCGAAACAGCTTTTGCTCCAGAGGCTATCAATTTTCTAGATACCATTCAGTTAAAAAATTATCCCTCTGTTTATGGAGGTACTATTTGGCTTCGGCATTTTTGGTATCCGATGATCCAGGCTCATATATCCAATCAGCAGGACAGTTCCACCTGGTATGCTATAACGAAGGTATGGGCTGAAAGGGATGGCGAAAGGGATTGTTGGATTGGTTTTAATAATCTATCCCGGTCTTCTCCTTCCGATTCTCCTCCGGTTGGAGCTTGGGATTATAAAAACAGTGCTGTATGGGTTAATGAAAAATTGGTGGCGCCGCCACAATGGAAAAGGGGCGGCCAAAAAGGTAATCCCGAAATACCTTTGTCTGATGAAGGATATGAATACAGAGAGCCTTCGAAGGTGTTGATGAAAAAAGGCTGGAATACGATTTTAGTGAAGGCTCCGGTTGGAAGTTTCACTGATTCCAATTGGGAAAATCCCTTGAAATGGATGTTTACCTTTGTTTGTCTGGATAGCCAGCAGTAAATGTTAAAATCCCAGCACGTCTTTCATACTAAAAATGCCTTTTTTTCCTTTGATGAATTCAGCTGCCAATATAGCTCCTGTGGCAAAGCCCTGTCGGTTATGTGCGGTATGAATGATTTCAATATCATCCACGCTGGAACTATATTTGATTTTATGGGTGCCTGGTGCGGGATCTATTCTTTCGCTGATAATCGATAATTCTTCGGGTGATACACTGTGCTCGTTTACCCACTGTTTTTTTCTTCCTAGGTTTTCTAGAATCTGCTCTGCCAAAGTAATTGCCGTTCCACTAGGTGCATCTTTCTTTTCGGTGTGGTGAATTTCTTCCATACTCACTTCGTAATCTGTTTGCGGGTTCATGAGGCGGGCCAATAATTGATTGACTTCAAAAAAAACGTTTACGCCTACACTGTAATTACTCGCATATACCAACGAGCCATTATTGGCCTCGCAGGCCTGCTTTACTTCTTCCCAACGGGCTAGCCAACCGGTGCTACCACATACCACGGGAATGCCGGCTTCTATGCAGGTAAGAATATTTTGTACGGCGGTATGCGGACTGGTAAATTCTATGGCTACATCACATTGCTGAAGATTCTCTTTTGTAAAATCTGCTAAACTATGAATGTCTATTTTCAGTCCAATGGTATGCCCTCTATTGATAGCAATTTCTTCGATGGCTTTACCCATTTTTCCATACCCAATCAGTGCAATGCGAAGGGTTTTTTGTGTTCCGGAGGAGGATGAATTCATTGACTGCATGGTAGTTGGTTGATGTATAAAAAAAGCAAATATAATTATTTACTGGCGTACATTTTTTTTGAGTGAATGTCTAGTACTAGACTAATGCCGGTAGTATTGGCCATAGGGCTGTATCCCTGTTTTAGTTGTAGACTAAGGTTGTCATTCACATCAAATTGCTTCAGATGTCCGTCAACCGTGGCATCTACTACGTTCAAACCCCAAAAAGCAATAAAAAACAACACCGTATAATCTACATTTTGCCGGAAGGCGGTACGATAGCTGCGCAGTGCATTTGCTGAAAGGTTTTTAAACCGTGGGTCTATCAATGCATCATTGGCGCTAATGGTATCAATTTTGTACATATAGGCCAGGCGCAACAATTTGTAATTTTTTACATTGTACTGAAATACGCCGGCGGTGATGCCTAGCCCTCCATATACGAGTGGTAGTTTCCAATATTTTTTGTTGTAAATCTGGCCCCAGCCGGGTATCAAGGCAGAGCGCTTAGTAGCTATGCGGGGATCAAATTTTTTTACCTTTTTTTTGTTACTGGTATCTGCAATATTGATTTGTTCTGCAGCATTGCTGCTCTTGGATATTTGAGCAGTTGTTTTACCATTAAAAAAAAATAAACTAATGAGTATACATATGGATCCTAATTTCAGCATTAACTTACTTTGATATTCAATTTGTCCAATAGCCCATTCAATTCTTCTAGTGAGTAGTATTCAAATGTTACCGAGCCAAATCCCTTTTTGTTGTGAACTAGTTTTACCTTGGTATTGAATTGAGAGGATAAGTTGTCTTCAATTTTTTTAAAGGCTGGAGGAAGTCCGGCTTTGATCGGATTTTTTCCAGCGTCACTGCCGGTATACATTTTTCGAACTAGATCTTCTGTTTGCCTAACTGACAGTTCCTTGTTTTTGATTTCTGAAAATATAAAAAGCTGTTTGTCCACCATGTCTACACTAATCAAGGCTCTGGCATGTCCCATTGAAATAACACCGGTACGAACTGCAATCTGGATATCAGGCGGGAGTTTTAGCAGGCGGATATAGTTAGTAATGGTACTGCGTTCTTTTCCCATACGCTCTGCCACCTTCTCCTGTGTATAATCCAATTCATCCATCAGTCTTTTGTAGCTGAGGGCAATTTCAATTGAATTTAAATTTTCTCTTTGTAAATTTTCTAGCAATGCCAATTCCAGCAACTCTGCATCATTCACCTGTCTAACATATACGGGCACATCTTTTAAGCCGGCAATTTTGGCGGCCCTGAAACGTCTTTCTCCCGCTATCAATCGGTATTTTCCGGAGGCCATTTTACTTACGGTAAGTGGCTGAATGATATCATGTAATTTTAATGAAGCGGCTAGTTCGCTCAGTGCGGTCTCATCAAAATCCTTTCTTGGTTGCTTTGGGTTGATTTCTATTTGATCTAGAGAAACTCGATTGGTAGTAGTGGTTCTTTCTACTAAATCGGTCCTTAGATTACCCGACGTATTTTTAAAATCCGCATCCATATTTTGTAATAAACTGCGAATGCCTTTTCCTAGTGCGTCTTTTTTATTTGGAGGAGTCATAATTAAATGCTGATTGATGATAGGTTATTTATTTGGCAGTGTCGATTTGCTTTATTGAGAGGTATTCTTTGCTGGTGTTGGCAAAGAGAGGTTACTAAAAGCGATTCGTTACACTAGTTTTATTGGATTACCCGGTCTTCTTGCTGAATTTTAGTGAGGTTATTTTTCTGTAAAATTTCCTTGGCTAGATTGAGGTAATTGATAGCGCCCTTGCTTTCTGCATCATACAAAATTACTGGCTTCCCAAAGCTAGGGGCTTCACTCAACCGGGTATTTCGATGAATAATGCTACTGAATACCATATCTTCAAAATGCCGCCTTACTTCGGAAACCACCTGGTTGCATAAACGCAAACGGCCATCATACATGGTCATTAAAATACCTTCTATTTGTAGTTCAGGGTTGAGCCTGTTTTGTACGATCTTGATGGTGTTTAATAATTTGCCCAGACCTTCCAGTGCAAAAAATTCTGTTTGTACCGGCACCGCCACACTATCAGAAGCCACGAGCGCATTGACAGTAATCAAGCCAAGTGAAGGAGAGCAGTCGATTACAATAAAGTCATATTCATCCCTGATAGGTTCCAATATTTTCTTCAACACACCTTCCCTGTTGGGGTAATTGATCATTTCAATTTCAGCTCCTACTAAGTCAATATGCGAGGGTATCAGGTCGAGATTAGGCACTTCCGTTCTTAGCAGTACATCCTTTGCGCTGGCTTCATTCACCATGCAGTCATATAAACTCTGGGTAATGTTGTGGAGGTCAAATCCCACTCCTGTGGTGCTATTTGCCTGCGGGTCGGCATCTACCAGTAAGGTTTTATATTCCAACACAGCTAAACTTGCTGCTAGATTGATTGCGGTAGTGGTTTTCCCTACTCCCCCCTTCTGGTTGGTGATCCCTATTATTCTTGCCATACTGATTCCCTCTGGGAGAATTAATTAATGTGAGTAAGTTTTTCATTGCAATTAACTATATCCGTTTCAACATCAGTTGAAAAAAATAAGGTTTGCATCCACTACAAAGGTACTATTTGAAATGCAACTATAGTAAAGTTAACAACTTTTTAAAACTGGCGACCGCTTGGGGCCAATTTCACCATTTGAATGAGGGAAACCTAGGTCGGCTTAACTCGAATTTTGCAAAATATATATTAAATTTAGTTATTCAGCTTAAATTTGACAACATTGCAACCTCTTAGTTGTTAGTGAAATTCAATCAAATGGATAAAATATACATATGTATTTAATTATAGCTGGAACCAACAGAGCAGGTAGTAATACCTTGAAAGTAGCGCAGGAGTACCAGCGCATATTACAAGAAAAAGGCATATCTGCATCCTTGCTATCCTTGGAGGGGGTGAATGTATTAGTGAGAGATGCTGATTTTGAAAGGATTGAAAATGAACTGATCATTCCGGCCACCCATTATATTTTTGTTAGTCCTGAATACAATGGCAGTTTCCCCGGGGTATTGAAAATGTTATTTGATACCGGCAAAACCCATGCTTTGTGGTGGTACAAAAAAGCCTTACTCACGGGGGTATCTACCGGAAGAGCGGGGAATTTAAGAGGTATGGATCATTTAACAGGTGTTTTACATCATATCAAAGTGACTGTACATCCCAATCAGTTACCCATTTCTTCTGTAGATAAACTACTGGATGTGGATGGTCATTTCTCAGATCCCAATACGCTGCAGGCTATCCACCAGCAATTGGATGACTTTATCAAATGGAATGTAGGAGAAAAATAAATTGGTTGCCGGAAATTTTACTGAATTTCAAGGGCAACTATTTTCAGCGACTTTATCTATAAAAATCAATAATAAATTTCTTATGCGCTCACCCATTGGTGCTTTCATTTTCATATCCTTTATGTTGCTCTTGGATGGCTATGTTTTTCAAGCTGTAAAAGCTGTCAGCTTATCGGCATCGCCTAAAACCAAGGTTATTATTTATGGCATTTACTGGTGCATTACTATCATTGCTATCATTGGATTTTTGCTTTTTGCTTTTGGAGGTCCCGAGTGGTTACCCCGAAAAGTAAGAACTTATTTATTTGCTTTTATTATGGGTTTATTTTTGGCAAAAATAGCTGCCATGATTTTTATGTTGGCAGATGATATCCGTCGATTGATACAGTGGGCAGTAGGAAAGCTGTATAATTATAATTCAACGGCTGAGGCAGGTGAAAAAACGGGGATTAGCCGGTCGGTTTTTTTAAGTTGGTTTGGCCTAGCAGTAGGGGGCACTTTATTTGGCAGTCTGATTTATGGGTTCAGCAATAAATACAAATATGATATTAAGCGGGTGCAACTTTCTTTTGATAATTTGCCAAAAGGGTTTAAGGGAATGAAGATTTTGCATATTAGCGATATCCATAGCGGAAGCTTTACCGACAAGGAAGCAGTTCACCACGGGGTAAGAGAAATTATTCGGGAAAATGCAGATATTATTTTATTTACAGGTGACTTGGTGAATGATAAAGCTACGGAAATGGATGAGTACATCGATGTGTTCAATCAGTTGAAAGCACCGATGGGCGTTTATTCTACTCTAGGCAACCACGATTATGGAGATTATGTGCAGTGGCCAATTGAAGGGGTTAGCAAGGTGCAGAATCTCGAAAATCTAAAAAGGGTTCATGCCACATTGGGCTGGCGATTGTTAATGAATGAACATGTGGTATTGGAAAAAAATGGAGACCAGATTGCATTGTTGGGTATTGAGAATTGGGGTGCTAAGGCAAATTTCCCCAAGCATGGGCGAATGGATCTAGCTCATTCGGGTACAGAAAAATATCCATTTAAAATTTTGATGAGTCATGATCCTAGTCATTGGGAAGCGGAGGTAAAACTGAACTATTCGGATATTGATTTGATGCTGAGTGGTCATACCCATGGCATGCAATTTGGGATTGAGATTCCAGGATTTAAATGGAGCCCGGTTCAATATGTGTACAAGCAATGGGCGGGATTATATGAAGATGTAAAACAAAAATTGTATGTCAACAGGGGCTTTGGTTTTATAGGTTATCCTGGTAGGGTAGGTATTTTACCCGAGATCACGGTAATTGAATTGGTATAGCAGGCAGTATTTTGCAGGCTCTAAAATATATCATCCTTTCAGTGGATTCATTAATAAAAAATGCCCCGAAATTTCGGGGCATTTTTTAAGTAAACTCAAAACTTATCTTTTATCTCTCATTGGAATTCTTTTTCTTCCCTCGCTTCTATCTCCACCTTCATTTCTAGAACTCCTATCGCTTCTACCTTCATCGGTTGGTTTTTTAAATCCACCATCAGCCTCGTTCATTCTAACTAGGCGACCATTGTATTTTTTACCATCCATGCTCTTAATCATTTTTCCAGCGGCAGCTTTATCCACTTCTACCCATGCATTCATTTCACGGATGTCAATTTTTCCCAGCACCTCTTTATTTAAATTGCTTTCGTCTAAAATGAATTGTAAAAAGCTGGCTTTGTAAAAACCATCCTTTGTGCCAAGGTTGATGAACAGTCTGCTAAAACCATTGTCAACCGTTCTGCTAAAAGTGCTGCGTTCTTTTCTTTCAAATGAACCTGCATCCCGATCCCTTCCGGTATCTCTTCTTTCTCTTGAATCCGTTTTTGTATTTAAGTCGTCGGAGTTCTGGTAGTATTTCAGGAAATGATTGAACTCTAAAGCGGCTACTCTTTTTAACACATCATCCTTACTAACGTCTGCAAATTTTTCCTGCAGGTCGGGTAAGTAATTTTCATATTCGCCATTTGAAATATCAGCCAACATTAATTTATCCATAAAATGAAAAAATTGTTTGCGACAAACATCTTTACCACTTGGAATATCCAGGCGATGAAACTGCGCATTGACCATTTTTTCAATCGATCTTATTTTGTATGCTTCCCTGCTATGGCAAATGGTGATACAAATACCACTTTTACCAGCCCTTGCGGTACGACCGCTTCGGTGGGTGTATACTTCAATATCATCTGGTAATTCGTAGTTGATTACATGTGTAATGCCATCCACATCAATACCCCTTGCAGCTACATCGGTAGCAATTAAAAGCTGAATGCTTTTGGCACGGAAACGGCCCATTACTTTATCCCTTTGTTGCTGGGTAAGATCGCCGTGCAATGCTTCAATATCATAGCCTTCTTTTACTAATCGCTCGGCTACTTCTTGTGCATCAGCCTTGGTACGAGTGAAAATAACACCGTACATCCCAGGGTTGAAATCCACTAAGCGTTTCAGTGTATCATAACGGCTATGGGCAGGGGTAATAAAATATTGGTGATCGATATTTACGTTGGCAGTGTTCTTTTTACCCATGGTAACCTCTATCGGGTTAGTCATAAAATTTCTAGAGATCGCTTTAACAGCGGTAGGCATGGTCGCACTAAACAACCAGATACTTTCTCTTAATATGGTATTCTTTAAAACAAAGTCAATATCATCTCTAAAACCCATGTTCAGCATCTCATCAGCCTCATCCAATACCACGTATTTCACTTTTTGCAGATCAATGGCTTTTCTTTCGATCAGGTCAATGAGTCGGCCCGGAGTAGCTACTACTATTTGAACGCCTTTTCTTAGTTCGCGTATTTGCATTACGATGGAAGCACCACCATATACTGGCTCTACATTTAAGCCCTTTACGTGTTTTTTGAAATTCATCAGGTCATTGCAAATTTGCAAACATAATTCCCTGGTAGGACACACAATCAGTGCCTGGGGGTGCTTTTGACTCACATCAATTAAATGGAGTAAGGGTAATCCAAAAGCAGCGGTTTTACCGGTTCCGGTTTGTGCCAGACCTACAAAATCTGTTGTTCCTGATAATAAAACGGGGATAGCTTTTTCCTGGATGGGAGTGGGAGTTTCGAATCCCATTTCTGTAATAGCTTGTACTAACTGTACGTTTAAGCCTAAGGCTTCAAATGCATTCATGTAAATGTTTTTGTGTTTACATGATATGCTATCTTCCTGTTGTTGCGCTACTTAATTCCTACTAAAAAAATCTAAAGT
>CANJDY010000110.1 GCA_947472635.1 Chitinophagaceae bacterium | reverse complement strand
GGCACCATCCAAGAGGGAGAAAAAGTGCTAACCAACGGGGGTAGGGTATTGGCTGTAACCAGCTCTGGTACTAGCATTTCGGAAGCCGCTGCCCAATCAAATCGGATGCTTGAAAAAATTTGTTTTGATGGAATTTACTTTCGAGATGATATTGGATATGAATTTAGATAGTCTTTTAATTCAGAACTTGGATTGAAGAATTCCAGCGTAGGTAGTTGAATCGTTAAATGGGGACCCCGGTTTTCGCCTTTTGGACTGATCAAAAAAATGCAAAAACATCAGCCTTTTTAAAAAAGGAGAGGCGTCAAATAAAAAAATTAAAAACTACAATCAGTAAGCGAAAAACTTTAATCCGGCACTCTCCATAAAATATTGAAAAATAAAGGGGTTACCGTTGTTAATTCAAATAATTTACTCCAACTTTGCTTCATTCTTTACTTTTGATTTTTCTCTATAAAAATTATGGGCCTTTTTAATTTTTTTACTCAGGAAATTGCAATGGATTTAGGTACTGCAAATACCTTGATCATCTTCAATGATGAGGTGGTAGTAAATGAGCCTTCCATTGTGGCGTTGGACAGAAACAATCCAAAAAATATTTTGGCAGTGGGAAAAAAGGCATTGATGATGCATGAAAAAACCCATGAAAGCATTCGCACTGTTCGTCCATTGAAGGATGGTGTAATTGCAGATTTCAATGCCGCAGAATTAATGATCAGGGAAATGATCAAAATGATTTATCCAAAAAAGCCATTGTTTGCGCCCAGTTGGAGAATGATGATTTGTATTCCCAGTAGCATTACCGAGGTTGAAAAACGTGCTGTTAGAGATAGTGCCGAGCAGGCAGGAGCTAAAGAAGTATACTTGATTCATGAGCCGATGGCTGCTGCATTGGGAATTGGCATTGACGTAGAAGAGCCGGTTGGCAATATGATTATTGATATTGGAGGTGGAACTACGGGCATTACCGTGATTGCACTGGCGGGTATTGTTTGTGACCAAAGTATTCGAATAGCAGGAGATGAATTTACAGCTGATATAATGGAAGCCCTTCGGCGTTATCATAGTTTGTTGATAGGAGAGCGTACTGCCGAACAAATTAAAATTCAGGTAGGAGCCGCTTTGAAAGACCTTGATAATCCTCCCGACGATATTCCTGTTAATGGTCGCGATTTGGTTACGGGAATTCCTAAACAGGTTTTTGTAAGTTACCAAGAGGTGGCAGAGGCATTGGACAAAAGTATTTTTAAAATTGAGGAAGCAATATTAAAGGCATTGGAAACTACCCCACCCGAATTGGCGGGGGATATTTACCGTAGAGGTTTATACTTAACCGGTGGGGGATCACTATTGAGGGGGCTTGATAAGCGGATTGCAGCAAAAATAAAATTGCCTGTTCATGTAGCGGATGATCCGCTGAAAAGTGTAGTACGCGGAACCGGTATCGCTTTAAAGAACTATGATAAATATCCGTTCGTGATGAGATAGGCTTTCACCAATACTGTTCGCCTGATGATTAAAAAGATACGGTTCTTTTATTGTATGAAAATTTTTCTATATGTATCAAGTGCAGACTTCTCCTCCCGGAGAAGGTTAGGAGGGTTACTGTATGCATAATCTTTTTTTGTTTATTCGCAGATATTTTAATTTCATCCTCTTAGTATTATTGCAGGGGTTTTCTATTTACTTACTGGTACATTATAATACTTATCACAATGCAGTGGCATCTGCTTTCATGAATGAGGTTACCGGTAAAATAAATACTCGGTACAACAAGGTCGATTACTTTTTTCAACTTAGGAATACCAATACCCAACTCGCCAATGAAAATGAGCGGTTACGAAATCTTTTAAAAGTAAATTTCGAAAGGCCAGATACTTCCACCAAAATCATCACCGATACCCTTGCAGTAGACTCATTGGGTCGCCGTAGAAAATGGTTGTATCTTTCTGCCAAAGTGGTTTCGAGTTCCGTTGCTGCTCAGAATAATTTTATCGTATTGGAAAGAGGATCAGCTCAGCAGTTAACAAAGGATCAAGGGGTGGTTGATCCCAACAATGGAGTGGTGGGTATTATTACGGATGTAAGTGAAAATTTTGCTGTAGTAATGAGCTTATTACATAAGGACAGTAAAATAAGTGTGAAGCTTAAAAAGGGAGGCGAAACTGGACAGGTAATCTGGGATGGAAAAGACCCGAATCGGCTATCCTTAATCGATATTCGAAAAAGTGCCCGGGTTGCCAAGGGCGACACTATTATTACGAGTGGTTATACCACCACCTTTCCATATGGGTTACTAGTAGGTACCGTTGATAAGGTGCAGAATGACAAAAGCACTAATAACTTTATCATTGAACTAAAATCAACGGTTAATTTCTATAACCTTCAATATGTTTATTCGATTGAAAATTTTCAGAAAGAGGAAATTAACCGGATATTAAAAAATGCAAATAATAAAACTAATAATTAATTGATTCTAGAAGATAAGTAATGGGTACACTGTTAAAAAACATACTTCGTTTCGTTCTACTTATCCTGGTACAGGTTTTTGTGCTGGATAGAATTCATTTGCATTATATGGTTACGCCATATATTTATTTTCTGTTTATTTTGTGGATGCCTTTTCAATTAAACCGATCTGCTCAAATGCTAATTGCATTTGCATTGGGGTTTACCCTTGATAGTTTTCGGCACCATCCTGGTTTTCATGCTGCTGCCTGTGTATTGTTGGCTTATCTCCGCCCCTTCCTAATCAATTTACTTATTCCACAGGAAGGAGCAGAAAGTAATTATGAGGAGCCTTCTGCAAAAAGTATGGGGGGCTTTATCCCTTACTTGGTATACGCGGGCATGCTTACATTTGTTCACCATGGCTGGCTTTTTTTTCTAGAGGCTTTGCAATTTGGAAATTTCTGGTATTTTATAACAAAAACTTTACTGTCAACTGCTATCAGTTTATTACTGATCGTTATAGTCGAATTATTGTTCTCTCGTAAGCAACAGTTCCGAACAAATACAGTATAATTTATTCGGAATAGAGTGGAGCAAGAATTATATAAATGATCAACTTGAAAAAATTATCAACCATCAACCAATAGCCAAAATCCCCTTGTCAGCTTTTAACCAGTCCCGAAAAAATGTGATTATGCTAGTGTTTGCTGGCATGTTTGTAATCATCATATTCCAACTGGCCAACCTGCAAATTTTCTCTTCAAAGTATAAAATAATGGCGGATGATCAGGGAAAATTCAGAAAAGTAATTTACCCTGATAGAGGAATTGTATATGACCGTCATCGAAAAGCAATTTTGCAAAATATGACGATCTACGATTTAATGATTTTGCCTAATAAATTAAAAGGAATTGACACGACCTCCTTGTGTAAAATCTTGGAGATCGACACTGCGCTATTTGCAAAAAGAGTAGTGGAAGTAATTGTTAAAAATGGCAGAAGCAGGCCATCCATTTTTGATGCATTATTAACAGATGAAAAAATGGCCATGCTCAATGAGGCCATGTATAAATTTGCTCCAGGCTTTTATCTGCAGGAACGTCCTGTGAGAAGTTATCCAGTGGATGCTGGCGGAAATATTCTAGGGTATTTGTCGGAGGTGGATAGTAGTTTTTTAAAGCGCCATATCACGGAAGGATACCAGTTAGGTGATTATGCAGGGAAAACGGGTTTGGAGAGAACCTATGAAAAAGTATTGATGGGTCAGCGTGGAATTGAATATTGGAAGCGGGATAATAAAAACAGGTTGACTGATCGGTTGGAGAATGGTAAATATGACACGTCGGCCATCGCCGGCGATAATATGCACCTCGCTCTGGATATAGAACTGCAGGCATTAGGAGAAAAATTAATGGAAAACAAGCTGGGGGCAATCGTAGCAGTGGATCCCAAAACAGGCGGCATATTAGCGATGGTAAGTAGCCCTACCTTCAAGCCAAAATTATTAACAGGGGCTACCAGAAAAAAGCATATTGCAGAATTATTGTTGAATCCAGCGCTCCCACTTTACAACCGAACGGTGAGTGCCATTTATTCGCCGGGGTCTACCTTTAAAACCTTGCAAGCACTAATTGGATTGCACGAAGGGGTAATTGAAACAAATACGAGATTTGCCTGTTCGGGTGCATTCTTTGGTTGTGGAAGTGCAAAACCAATGAAATGTTTGGATAAAGGGGTATTTGATTTGCGCAGTGCTATTACGATTTCCGATAATACTTATTTTGCCAATGTGATGCAAAAAGTAATTAATAATCCAAAATATCCGAATGTAGATAGCAGTTTAGCAGCATGGGATCGATATATGTATGCCTTCGGATTGGGACATAAATTGGGGGTTGATGTGCCGGGTGAAAAGGCGGGCAATATTCCAACACCCGTTCATTACAATAAAATTTATGGAGCCGGCCATTGGAATTATTGTACTTTTCGTTCGGTAAGTATTGGTCAAGGAGAGGTAAATGTAACCCCAATACAAGTTGCTAATGAAATGGCATTTATTGCCAATAAAGGCTGGTATAAAATACCCCATTTGGTGGATTCAATTGAAGGGGGCGACCAGTTTGACCTATTGTCAAAATACAAGGTAAAGCACAATACATCCGATATTCCGGATAGTGTATTTGAAGCTGTATATGATGGAATGCAGGGGGTGGTTGACCGGGGTACTGGTATGGCTGCTAAGGTAGCAGGAATCAAAATCTGTGGAAAAACGGGGACCGTTGAAAATTATATCGGATCAGTAAAACAACCCAACCATGCTTTTTTCTGCGGCTTTGCTCCCCGGGAGAATCCAAAAATTGCCATCATGTGTGTGGTGGAAAATAGCGGGAAATTTGGGGGCACCTATGCGGCACCCATCGTTGGGTTACTGATTGAGAAATTCCTAAAAGACTCCATCATCGATAAGGGTAGACTGGATCAAATTGAACAACTATCCACGCTCAATTTAATACCTCCTAGAATATTTAGTGAAATCCGAAAGCAGGATTCGATGCGCCATATCAAGGATTCAGCTTATTTGTTAGCCAAAGGCTATATCAAGAAAATAACTGACACTATGGGATTGGATGAGGAAGATGAAAAGGAAGCACTCGATAAGTTAAAAAAGGATAAAGAACCAATCAAGGGAGGGCTGCCCAAAAGAGACAGTAGTCCTTTTTCTGTGAAAGGTACTGTCGAAGCAATATTGCCGGATGAAAAAAGAAAAGGGTCAGCGAAAGATTCCGTCAAAAATTAAAAGGGCGTCATTGTAACAAGCTATTTTTATTTTAAAAGATGTATCAAAAAAATCCCGCTTTAGGAAAAGGAATTGATTGGGTAATGATATGGTTGTATGTCCTACTGGTAATGATTGGGCTGCTCTGTATTTTTTCGGTAGAATATCGTGCCACAGACGGTGTGATAGAAAGCTTTTTGGGCTTCAAAAAAAATTATAGCAAGCAGTTTTTATATTTTGCGGTTTGCATTGCGGTGGCCATTGTAATTTTATTAACAGATAGCAAACTGTTTACCGCCACGGCAAATATCGCTTATCTCGCAGGCATTGTGTTGATATTGGCAACTTTTGTATTGGGGAAAGAAATCAAGGGATCTAAGAGTTGGATCCCTTTGGGTTTTATTAACCTGCAGCCGGTGGAATTATGCAAAATTTTCACCTCCCTGGCATTGGCAAAATATTTGTCCATGCCAGATATGAATTTCAGAAAATCCCAGTCGCAACTAATTGCAGCCGCCATTTCATTTACCCCTGCCGCTTTTTCTATCTTGCAAGGCGAAACAGGATTAGCACTGGTTTATTTTTCATTTCTGATTCCTATGTACCGTGAAGGGTTGCCACCCGGTTATCTGGTCACGGGTTTTGCGATGGCAATATTATTAATTGCCTCCCTTTTATTTTCTCCATTCACACTGCTGATCGCTTTTTTATTGTTAGCAATTATTTTTATTTATTTTAGCCGAAGGCAATTAAAACGCAATAAGCACTTGCTAGGATGGGTGATTGGTGTATGGGTGTTTTGTTCGGTTTTTGTTGGGGTGGTGGTCCCTTTTGCATTTAAACATGTATTTAAACCTTACCAAGCAGACAGGATCTTTAGTATGGTGGGAGTAGACAATCCATTTGCGGACAGTAACACAGCCGGACTTTCCAATCAGGAAGATCAAAAGGCAAAGCAGAAAAAAAATGCCCAGCAAAACTATAATGTAAAGCAATCAAAAATTGCGATAGGTTCCGGAGGTGTTGTTGGAAAAGGCTTTTTGAAAGGAACACAAACACAGGGTGACTTTGTACCTGAACAGCATACCGATTTTATTTTCACCTCTGTCGGTGAAAACTTTGGATTTTTGGGAAGTACCTTATTAATGTTGTTGTATATGGGGCTGATTTTTCGGGTTATCAATATTGCTGAGCGGCAAAGAAGTACATTCAGCCGGGTATATGCCTATTGTGTAGCCAGTATTATATTCTTTCATGTGGCGGTTAATATTTCTGTTACGATTGGATTGGCTCCGGTAATCGGCATTACCCTGCCATTATTGAGTTATGGAGGATCTTCATTATTAACCTTTACTGTGTTGCTTTTCATTTTGATAAGATTGGATGCCGATAGGCAAATGGTGCTTCGGTAAGAATTTCGTTTCAAAATACAGTGAACAATTCACTGCTGCTAATGATTTAACTTTACAAACAAACAATATTACACAAATCTACTCCTTGTTATACGGGAGTCTACAATTGCCCTTCTGTGGGCCCAAGGGCTATGAAAATTATTCCATTAAGTGAAGGTGCTTTTACGATTGATAAAACCAAACAGTTTATACCTTTTGATAAAGTGAAGGATGATTTACAGCAAAGGGCTATTGGTAGTTTACTAGTAGAAATTCAGCCTTTTTGTATTGTAACGTCGAAAGATATTATTGTGATAGATACCGGTTTAGGCTTTAGCAATAGCGAAGGTGTATTACAGATCCATCAAAATTTATTGAACAATGGCATAAATCCACTTGAGGTCACCAAAGTATTGATGAGTCATTTGCATAAGGACCATTCTGGTGGTATTAGTACTGAAGACAAGGTATTGCACCAGCAATTTTTTAATTTTCCCCATGCAATCTATTATGTAAACAAAGATGAGCTGGACGAAACTTTGCAAAAGGAAAACCCTTCTTATGCCGCAAGTTCTTTGGATCTATTGGCCAATTCGGACCAAGTAATGATCACTTCCGAGAAGGGGGTCATTGATGAGTATATTAGCTATGAAGTAGTGGGTGGACATTCGCCCCATCACCAGGTATTTTGGGTAGAAGAAGCAGGGCAAAAAATTTTCTTTGGAGGAGATGTTGCTCCTCAACTTCAGCAAATGAAAAGTAGGTTGGTAGCCAAGTATGATTTTGACGGTAAAAAGTGCATGGAATTAAGGCAACAGTGGTGGTTGCAGGGGCAGCAGGAAAATTGGACTTTTTTATTCTATCATGATATTACAACACCGGTATTTACTTTTTAAAAGCCCGTTCCTATTTCTTGGTTGTTTCCAGTGAGTCACCCCGAAGGGTGACTCACCGGAAACAAAATCGTTTTCATTTAATGCCCTCTTTCTGGACCAGGTCCAGGCCTTGGTCCAATGCCCTTCTCCTGCCGGTTGATTGGGCTTCGCTGGTTTTGGTTGCGCATGGATTTTATTAATAAATTCCGAAACCTCCCTTCTGCATTAAAAATCTTGTTCATTCTTGGCTGACCCAATACTTTTGAAAATTGATCTCTATAACTTTTTCTTAAGTTCAGTACTTTTTCATCCCTATCTAGCGCATCATTGTCATGCGTAAGGGTTGTTTTTAATTCTTTTGCATATTGGTTATAAACCGGCCAAAATTTTTGTGCTTCATCTGGCGTAAGCTCCAGCTCCTTACTTATAAAGGCTACTTTCAGCGCATCAATTCCCTGCTGTTTTTTTTCACTGGCAAGTGGGCTATCTTCCTGGGCTTTTACAAAACCAGCAATGCTAACCAACACTAACAATAAGTAAATCTTTTTCATCTTATTTTATTTAAAGTCGGGAGTGAACAATCTAACCAAAGTGAATCTTCGTCGCCAATCGACTTTATCCTGGATAGTTTGCTTTTCATTTCCTACTAATTATTTATTCGATTATTAGTATTAATTTTTTTTAAAAAGTTATCAAGGGTTGTTTCATCGAGTAAGTAATCATCCTGGCTAGGCAAATTACTTTCATCCAAATTATTTCTTAAAACGGCTACATCTGCAATGTCCCCATTTTTTTCTAAATATTTGGCAATATCAACTTGGGTAAGTTTTTCTAGTCCCTCCTTAAATTG
>CANJDY010000109.1 GCA_947472635.1 Chitinophagaceae bacterium | reverse complement strand
ACTATTTTTGCATATTGTCTGCGCAAATCAGCACTGGTAAGTTTCCTGTTTTTTTTGACAATGGTAATGACAATATTACCCGCTATTCTCCGCTCATCCAGTTGTATTCCTATCAGTCCGTCTGTTTCGAAAATTACTATAATATCTTCTGCACAAAGATTAATGCTTTGTTCATGTAGAAAGTTGCTGGTGTCATGCCCTTCCATTTCATCATTTTGGACAATCAAGGCATCTAAGGTCCTGCATTTGCTGACCACACCAGTATGGCTGCAAATCAATGGGAATTTGTCATTGTGCATCCAGTAATTTGTTTGGATAAACGAATAAAAATCCTTGCGACAAGCAGGGCTCATGTGTTTTATGTCAATCAATACCCTAGGGCCATTGCTGGTTTTTAGTAAAAGTTTGATGACTTCCTTTCCCATTGTTTTCAATCCTTCATTCATGCCTTCCGTTTGGGATACTAGGGAGTCAAAAATTTTCGTCAAACTTTTTGCATGTCCGCCCAAACCATTCCAAAAATGGTGGTTGAGTGAAATGTACAATGGTACAAATTCCCATTTTTTCATTGCCTCGATATTGTTTTCATAGGCTAGTAAGGAATTAACATCGAGCCCATCTTCAAGATGGGTTTTCCCAGCATGCTGCATCAAATGGTCTGTTGCAGGCACCTGGCTAGAAAGTGTATGAGCACCCTCTATACTGATGATGATGCAGATAGTAGTTGAGCCAGCACCAACGGCCTCTTTAATCTCTTGAAAATTTTTGACAAATTTTATTGTATAAGTTTCATCTTTGTTTTGTTGGTTATTATACTTTGTAAAATAAGTGTACTCAGGAACCAATGCCTCTTGGAAATATTGTGACATCCATTTTTTCGAAAAATCGATATCCGTGGTATGAAATCCCGTCAAGGCATTGACTACATTGTTTTTTAAAGTGAACATGTTCAACATTTTTTTTTCTGCCACCAGTCCCTTCATCATTTTTTTTAATAGCCCATCGGATTTAACATTGACCACAAAAAATGCTTTTTCAAGCGGCGTAAGTGAAACAATTGCTACCCTAACCTTTCCTTTATGCAAATTGTCAAAATTACTTTGTGTACTAAGCTTAAAGTGAAGTTTGCTTTCAATTTTCTTGCTCAGCCATTTAAGTAGTCGGGCGCTAATTTCGTTTTCGTAGCTTTCAAATGGCGTATGAGAGGGGTTATTCCTCCCGCTCATAAATGGTTTCCAGCTGCTATGGCAATGGATATCAATATTAAAATCATGTTCCATGGTACGATTGTATAAGCTAGGAAAGTACATAGCATGTTTGAAAAATGCAATGACTTGCCATGGATTTTTTGAATCCCCTTTGTCTATGCTTAGCGGAAAAGTATCTAATTTGGCTAGGTAAAGGAATTTCGCGAGGCACTAAAAAAACAATCGGGCTTAGTTGTTGTTCTTTCTTTATTTTTGCCTTGTTAATTTGGGTTGTTAGCTCAGTTGGTTTAGAGCATCACGTCGACAACGTGAGGGTCGCTGGTTCGAGCCCAGCACAGCCCACCAGTATAGATTGCCTTGTGCAAAAGGCATTTCCACATCCTAGCCATTAGTTATGCTGCCGAATATGCCTAGGGTAGTATTTTGGATCATGTATAGATGCATCAAACCATAATCGGTTGGGAAGCACTGGTGAACTGTCTCAGGAAGATATCAATCAATCTCTGGCGCAATTAAATACCCCCACTATTTAAGGAGTTTTTCAATTTTTAAAAAAAGTACAGCAGCGTTACTGTGCCTTCGCTTTATAGGTAAGCTGTTCGTTAATAGGTAGCGGTCATATCCTCGTCCACACAGATGATAAAGTCTGCTTTATTTTTATTTTCTTTTAGTAAATGGCGGATATTTTTTTGCGAAACGGTGGTAATGGTAGCAATCGCTAGTTCCGGCCGTTGCTGTTGAAGGTGCCACATAATTCCATCATGATTGTCGGAGTGGTAACTTCCATTGTAATGGATAAACAGACTTCCAGCAATAAAATACTGGAGAATGAAATGGGCCATGGTAGCATCTTTTACAGCTTGCGCTTTAGGCATATTGGCAGTACCATGTCCGGCCATCATAGACATCATGTTTTTATATCCAGGTAAATTTGGATCATAAGCAATGGGTAGCGGGGCCATCCATTTTTTTTCAGCTGCACTCAGGGAATCCAACCTTTCCAATCCTCCTTTCGAAACGAGGGTCGCATACTTTCGGGGTATATTGGTAGCGGCAAATACAATGTTATTTTCTTTGGCAAAATCCACCAGCGGTGCATAGTCGGTTGAGTAATTTTTCCAAAGGCGGGCCATTGAATCTAATCCCTTGCCGGTAATTTTCCCCAGCAGGTATAGGTTCAATGCGGATTGATTATCCTGCTCAAACATTTCTGCACCTAGCACTAGGCTTCGTTCTTTTTTGCAGTCTTTGGTAATCTCCAGTTCCATCCAGTGACTGATAGGGTTATTGTGAAATTCACCAATCAATACAATGTCTTTTTGTATTAGCCCCCGAATCATTTTTTTGTAGGAAATTTTTTTTCCGTTGGCATTGAACAAAACGTAGGCAGGTTTATTTTGTGCGGCGATGATTGATACTATAAAAAAGCTGATTAAAAAGAGTGTATTTTTTTTCATATAGGCAAGTTCGGTTTTTTTTGAATATGGTAGGGGCGATTATTCTTGTTTGAATAATTTTAACTTACCCCTCAGTCTAAGGAGTGTTTTTTCGCAAAAGATTACTCGCTGAATGGAGCAGTAGGCCTCTACAGTCAGTTTAAGAATTGTAAAATTGAAGAGAACCTTTTTTAAAATATTTTGCCAATCACTAAGCGAGCAGCTTGTACAAACTATCTTTAAGGTGAACCCTTTTCATTCTTAGTTCATTGAGGTGCTCATCGGTGGTAGCTTCTGCTCCTTCTTCAATATGGTGGATATGGGTGTCTACCTCCTGGTAATCTTCCGATAGTTTTCTAAATCGGTTGCTCTGCTTTTGCAAGGCAAGTATTTTATCCCGGTATTCAGGAAATTCATGTTGTAGATCGTGCTTTTCCATGCTGTATATTTTTATACGAATCTATCAATTCCATGTAAAAGAGGGATGAGCATCAACAGGTAAAAACATGATTTTTGTCAGAGCTATCCTTCAGCATTGCTGGAGAGAAGTAGGTTGACATTTATTAGATAGCTTGTAATGTAGGAAAGGCCAATTTTTAGAAGTCAGTTTTGTCCCTTTAGTCATTAGAAAATTTATTTTCCAGTAGCTTGTCTTTAAAGCTAGTGCCAAATGTATGGGCAAATGTTATTAATACCGCTCTAGCATCTACTTTTGAAATTCGTTCGTAGGAGAAATTGCTTCCATAGAGCTGTTTGCCACTTTTTAGGGTGTTAAAAATATCGGTTACTACCAAGCCAATATGGGAATTCCCCTTACCAATTTTTTGCTGAAAGCCAGCATCTACATTGTAAATCGACATGATTTTCCCCTGTGGTAAGGCAATGGGAGAATTGTAAATACCGATTATTTGCAATTTACTACCGGGCCAGCACACAATATTGTTAATGATTTTTCCATACCAACTAACAACATTATTAGCTAGGTCATAGGCTACATTGCTACCATTGATATTTTGCTGAAAAAGTGAAATACTCACATTGAAATCATAAAGATTGGATGGCTTAGCAGTGAAAATATTTTCAACACCATAGGTAACCGCATTGCCAAAATTTTGAGGTATTGTAATAGCTACACCATTGGGCTTTATTATCGTATAGCTTCTAATGCTATTGTTGGCAAAGCGATAAAAAATGGTGGAATAGATGGAAACCTTTTCCCAGTCTTTGCTATAGCCTACTTCGAGGGAATGAATCAGCTCAGGCTTAAGGTAAGGGTTACCGCCATGTTGATTAAGGGAATCCGTGATATCTACAAAAGGATTCAATTCTCCCAAGTTAGGGCGTTTGATTCGGCGGCTATAACTCATTTTCCAAAACTCTTCAGTAGCTTTAAAATACGCAATGCTTGCAGTTGGAAATAAGTTAAAATAATTGTTGCTGAATGAAATGATATTGCTTTCTGTGTGTCCATTGTTCCACACTTGCTCCGCTCTCAGGCCAATATCATATTTCCATTTTGGGTTATCTTCTTTTCCGGTAAAACCACTGTATTGAATATACCCAGCATGAACTTGTTCTCTGTATTTAAAAATATTACTGCTTGCAGCAACAGGTATATACAAGCCAGATGTTTTATTCAACGATTGAAAGTCGGCATCGATGGACCGAAGAGTAGCTTTGTAGCCGGTAGTGATGAGTGCATGCTCCGATACCGGGTGGGTATAATCTGTTTTTACATTGGTGATATTTCCATTTTCATAATTATGGGTCCTTTGTAAAAAGGGATCTCCCTGTGCTAAATTAGTTTCTTTGAATGGTTGCGTATTGATATCTGTATTCTCTTTATCTATATCAAAGGAAGTGCTGATGCTCGCAGATAGCTCCTTCTTTTTGATTGCATACTGGTGGTTGAAATTGACGGCCATTTCTGCTTTAGTCGATCTTACAATTTCATTTGAAATTCGCTTGTATTTTGCATTGAATTGATGGGCCTGTGTTTGAAGGGTATTGGTAAGGGTTTCTCCATTGTCTTGTCCTTCCTTGATGGTGTTTGCCTCAAATCCAATAGTTGTATTTGCATTGGGTGAAAAATCAACATTGAATCGTAGTTCTTGCAGTAGTTCGAGGCGTTCATCCGAACGGTACTGACCAAGATAATATTCATTGGGTAAATAAAAATTCACTCGATCGGCATTGATATGTCGGGTGCGGCCCGAAAAACGATTGTCGTAGGCGATTGCAACATTGAATTTTTTAGTTTTGTGACTAAGCAAAAGAGAACTATTCACTCTTCCCTTCGTACTTACGCCAGCACCCAATGCCAAGGCGCCATTGGTCCCAGACTTTTTATTTTTTTTCAGTTTAATATTGATGATACCACCTTCTGAAGCGGCATCGTATTTTGCGGAAGGATTATTGATAATCTCAATCGTTTCAATGCTGCTTGCCGGAATCTGGTTGGGATTGGTAAGTCCCGTATTTCTTCCATTGATTAATATTAGTGGCGTCTTTCCTCGCAAAGTAATTACACCGTCTTCATCCACTACAATAGTAGGGGTGCTGCGTAGCAAATCAGTTGCGGTACCACCCAATTGTGTTAGATTGGCGGCAGCGTTGATGATTAATCCCTGTGCTGTTTTTTGAATCAGCTTCTTTTGAGAAGTCACCATGACTTCTTTCAGTTGTTTGGAATTTGTAGAAAGGAAAATAATGCCTACATCCATAGGAATTTGTTGGCTGATCAGCTGGATGTTTATTTTGGTGGAAGTATATCCAATGGTCTCAATTCGTAGTTGGTATTTTCCGGATTTCAAAGCTGTTAATTGAAACAGGCCCGAAGAGTCGGTAATGGAATTGCGAACTGCCTTGCCGCTGTCAGCTGTGGTAAAAAGGGATACGGTTGCAAATTCAATGCTACCTGATTTTCCAGCTACTTTTCCTTGGATGCTACCGGTATTTTGCGAAAAAGATTCTATTGAAAGAAAAAAGGCCAACAGAAGGAAATAGAAGCGGCTGGTATTTTTTGAAAACATAGTAATTTTATATTCGGGCAAAGTTAATTGAAACTAAAGTTTGTCAGGGAAATCTTTGTTACTTACCAAGTAATTCAACTTCTGAATTTCTTTCTCCTCAACAAGGGTTATTTTAAAATAAACGTTGTTTTTGGTATCTGCGGATGGTATTTTAGCGTCTAAGACAATACTCATTTTTAAAAAGTGTATTTTTGCAATTATTTTAAGTGAATATGGTTGTGCTTGCCATGAACCCATTATTTTTTGTATTGAATATCCTTTGGTACAAAAACTAACATTTTATATTATAGACTATCATGACTGCAGAGCACCAACGATTAGCGGCTAACGCTAAAAAGCCGATCCCTTTAGAACAATGGGGCCCTTACCTGAGCGAAAGACAATGGGGCACCGTAAGGGAAGATTACGGCCATTATGGAGATGCCTGGGGTTACCTGCCGTTTGACCAGTCACATTTCAGAACTTACCGTTGGGGGGAAGATGGTATCGCAGGAATTTCCGATTATTTTCAAAACCTTTGTTTTGCGGTCTCTTTCTGGAACGGGAAGGATAAAATTCTGAAAGAACGTTTGTTTGGCTTAGGAAATTACGAGGGTAATCATGGCGAAGATGTAAAGGAATTATATTATTATCAGGATAATATTCCTACCCATTATTACATGGAATATTTGTATAAATATCCCCAGCGCGAATTTCCTTACGATGACCTCAAAAATACGAACCGCTATCGGTCGATGCAGGAGCCTGAGTATGAAATACTCGATACCGGAATATTTGACCAGGATGAATATTTTGACGTGAAAATCACCTACGCTAAACAGGATTCAGAAGATATTTATATTAAGATTGATATTACCAATCGGCATAATAAGACCGCACCTATAACGGTGTTGCCTACTCTTTGGTTTTATAACCGTTGGGGCAACAATCCAGATGACCCCAAGCCTTCTATCAACTATTTAAATAAAACATCCGTAAAGGTTAATCACCAGCGCTTGGGAGACTATTATTTTTATTTCCAGCATCCAGATTATTCTTTGTTCACGGACAATGAGACTAATTTGAATAAGGTTAATGGGGAGCAGAATGAAACACCTTTTGTAAAAGATGCTTTTCATGATGCGGTTATTCATGGTGCCAATCGACGTAAACTGCACAATAGAAAATTAGGCACCAAGTTTTCACCCATGTACCAAATAAAAATAAAGGGTGGTGAAACAAAAACTATTTATTGCAGGCTTACCAATAAGTTGGAAGACAGGCCCTTTAACCAAGGGTTTGAAAATATTTTTGCTACCCGTAAGCAGGAAGCGAATGATTTTTATCAAAAAACACTTCCTACCGATATATCCCCTGATTTAAAAAACATTCAGCGCAAAGCATTGGCGGGTGTATTGTGGAGTAAACAATATTATCATTATGATGTGGAGCATTGGCTCAACACCAGCGATGGCATTACCCCTGTAAATGATGGCAAACTAAGGGGGCGAAACAATGATTGGACTCATTTGAAAAATCAAGACATCATCGCCATGCCAGATAAGTGGGAATATCCATGGTATGCTGCCTGGGATCTTGCTTTTCATTGTATTTCCTTAGTAATGGTAGACCCAGAATTTGCTAAGAACCAGTTGCTGCTAATCATGCGTGAATGGTATATGAAACCCGATGGGCAATTGCCGGCATATGAATGGAATTTTAGCGATGTAAATCCTCCGGTGCAAGCATGGGCGGCATTGGAAGTATACCGGATAGAAAAGGAGACTACTGGTAACGGGGATATCACTTTTCTGAAAAGAATTTTCCAAAAACTACTGATTAATTTCACCTGGTGGATCAATCGAAAAGATCGAAATGGCAACAATATTTTTGAAGGTGGATTTTTAGGATTGGATAATATTGGCGTATTTAATCGCAGCCATAATTTGTCGGCTCAGATGCAACTCGAACAGGCTGATGGCACCAGTTGGATGGGTATGTATGCACTCAATATGATGGATATGGCACTAGAGATTGCACAGCATGATATTGCTTTTGAGGATACGGCTACTAAATTTTTTGAACATTTTGTATTGATTTCTGAAGCACTCAATAGCCATAGTTTATGGAATGAGGAAGATAAATTTTATTATGATTCTCTAAGAATTGATGGAGCCGAACCTATTCCAATGCGTATACAAAGCATTGTAGGGTTAACCAGTTTGTTTGCTGTAAGTATTATGGATATGGAAATATTCAAACGTCTTCCGGATTTTAAAAAAAGAATTGAATGGTTTGAAAGTTACCGTGCAAAAAATAATCGCTTCTGGCCCAATGAAGAACATAGTGATGGTGAAGGCATATTGATATCCTTGGTTAAAAAAGATCGATTGATTCATTTGTTACATCGGTTGCTTAATGAGGATGAGTTTTTATCTGGCGGCGGTATCAGGGCATTGTCAAAATATCACGAAGCCAATCCATACTCAGTTACCATTGATGGAACTAGGTATGAAATTCAATATGATCCAGGCGACTCTACCAGCAATCTTTTTGGAGGCAATAGCAACTGGCGCGGACCAGTTTGGATTCCTATCAATTATTTAGTTATCCGTTCTATTCGAAAATATGGAGAATTTTATGGAGACAAACTTACCGTAGAATGCCCAGTAGGATCCGGTGTTTTTTT
>CANJDY010000108.1 GCA_947472635.1 Chitinophagaceae bacterium | reverse complement strand
CTTCCGGATTTTAAAAAAAGAATTGAATGGTTTGAAAGTTACCGTGCAAAAAATAATCGCTTCTGGCCCAATGAAGAACATAGTGATGGCGAAGGCATATTGATATCACTAGTAAAAAAAGATCGATTGATTCACTTGTTACATCGGTTGCTTAGTGAGGATGAGTTTTTATCTGGCGGCGGTATCAGGGCATTGTCAAAATATCACGAAGCCAATCCATATTCAGTTACCATTGATGGAACCAGGTATGAAATTCAATATGATCCAGGCGACTCTACCAGCAATCTTTTTGGTGGCAATAGCAACTGGCGCGGACCAGTTTGGATTCCTATCAATTATTTAGTTATCCGTTCTATTCGAAAATATGGAGAATTTTATGGAGACAAACTTACCGTAGAATGCCCAGTAGGATCGGGTGTTTTTTTAAATCTGGTGGACGTGTCAAAACTGTTGACAGAAAGGGTCGTTAGTCTCTTGGCAATGGATGAAAAGGGTGACCGCAAATTAAATGGCCATTATAACTGGTTCTATAAAAAACCTGGTAATGAAGAACTGGTTTTGTTTTACGAATATTTTCACGGCGACTCAGGAAGTGGATTGGGAGCGAGTCACCAAACCGGCTGGACATCGCTCATTGCAGATTTGATTGGAACGAAATAACTGATAACTGATAATTGATTAACTGATAACTGAAAATTGATAGTTTTTTAAATACAGGATGGTTTTACCTTATGGCAGTTAATTCGAAAAAGGCGCTACCCAAAAAAATGAATGAATGAATTTTCAATTACTGAGCAAGATGGAATAAAGCAAATAACTTTCAGTTATCCGTTTTCAGTTATCAGTTCAATTTATTTTCCTCGTTCATACTGCACCGGCCATGCTACTTCGGCACCTAGTTCTTTTGCTGCATGTAGTGGAAAGTAAGGATCTCTTAGTAAAATGCGTCCTAATAAAATCAGGTCGGCTTTTTGCTCCACTAGTATTTGTTCTGCCTGCTGAGCAGTGGTAATCATGCCTACTGCTCCTGTTAATATTTCGGCCTCTTTCTTTATTTTTTCTGCAAAAAGAACCTGGTATATTGGCCCCACGGGTATTTTTTGTTCAGTAGAATTACCTCCCGAAGAACAATCGATGAGGTCGGCACCATGACTTTTTAAAATAATGGCCAATTGTACTGAATCTTCTTCGGTGAATCCGCCTGTCACCCAATCGGTAACGGATATCCGCACAAATAAAGGCAGTGCTTCGCCCATCACTTTTCGGGTAGCTTTTGTAATTTCTACTAGTAAACGGATTCTATTTTCGAAGGATCCGCCATATTCATCCAATCGATGGTTACTGAGGGGGGATAAAAATTCGTTGAGTAAATAACCATGTGCAGCGTGGATTTCAATTACTTTAAAGCCTGCGCTGATGGCCCTTTCGACAGCTTGGGTATAATCAGTGATGAAACGTTGAATAGCTGCGGCATCCATCTCCTTGGGTAAGGGGCCGTCTTTGGAAAAAGCAATGGCGCTAGGGGCAAGTGTTTGCCAGGCTCCGTCTGCTGGATTTAAAGCGGTACCACCATTCCAAGGTTTGTGGTGACTTCCTTTTCTTCCGGCATGTGCCAGTTGTATTCCCGGAACTGCATTTTGTGATTCAATAAATTGAACAATCCGTTGTAAAAAGCTGACATGTTCTTCTTTCCATAAGCCAAGGTCACCTGATGTTATCCTTCCTTCCGGAGAAACTGCAGTGGCTTCCATGATAACCAGTCCTGCACCGCCTACTGCACGTCCTCCCAAATGTACTAGGTGCCAGTCGTTGGCAAAACCATCCTCACTGCAATATTCACACATAGGGGATACCGCTATTCTATTTTTGAGGGTAATATTTCTGATAGTAATCGGTTCAAATAATGCGGCCATGGTATTTATTTAGAGTACAAAGGGACAGTATTTTTTGGAAAGAATAGCACAATGGAACTTATTATTTTTCTGTCATTGAAATATAGGTATGAAGGAATCATTTTTTATGCTAGTTGCTGCTGAGTGGATGGGTTGCTAGTCGATTCGCCGAAGTCAGGTTAAATAGCCCTATTTAATAGCATTTAATTAATGCCATTACTGTTCGCTATTCATTAAGCGAATTGTACCTTTGTAAAATAATTAGCTACAATGAAAAAGCACTGTTTACTCCTTTGTATTATTTTCAATATTTCCATTCCAACCTTTTCACAGCAGCAGGTTATTCTTCCTAATGGATGGCAACTTTCACCTGCAGGCAAAAGTCTGCCTTTGGGAGATCTGCCTTTAAATATGGCAGTAAGCAAATCCCAACAATTGATGGCGGTTACCAATAATGGACAAGGCAAACAGAGTATACAGTTGATTGACATAACTACTCAAAAAGTAGTAGACCGGGTGTCTATAGCAAAGAGCTGGTTAGGGCTGCAATTCAGCGCTGATGAAAAATATTTATACGCAGCTGGCGGAAACGATAATTGTATATGGAAGTATTCGATCCACAATAAAAAGCTGGCTGTGGTGGATAGTTTTATCTTGGGTAAAAAATGGCCGAATAAAATTTCTCCTACAGGGATTGCGATAGATGATGTGCGACACCTATTGTATGTAGTTACCAAAGACAATAATTCGTTGTATATTTTTGACCTGGTTACAAAAAAAATAAAGGAAATTTATCCTTTGCAGGGTGAAGCGTATACTTGTTTGCTATCTCCCGATAAAAACAGGTTGTATATTAGTTGCTGGGGATGCGATAAAGTTGTTTTATTTGACACAAAGCAAATGAAAATTAGTGGAGAGATACCGGTAGGTGATAATCCCAATGAATTGTGTTTAAATAAAGTGGGTTCAGTTTTGTATGTTACCAATGCTAATGATAATTCGGTGTCGGTGATTGACACAAAGAAAGTTAAGGTAATAGAAACCCTTGTCTCCTCTCTTTATCCAGATTCACCTCCGGGAAGTACTACCAATGGGGTAGCCTTAAGTATGGATGAAAAAACTTTATTTATTGCTAATGCGGATAATAATTGTTTAGCTGTATTTGATGTAAGTAAACCTGGTTTTAGCAAATCGAAAGGCTTCATACCCGTGGGCTGGTATCCCACTTGTGTAAAAGTTATTGGAAAAAAAATATGGGTGACTAATGGGAAGGGATTCTCCTCTTTTGCGAATCCCAAAGGGCCAACTCCTGTAAAGAGAAGAGTGAAGCACCAGAAAGATGATGAAGATGGTGGCCAATACATTGGAGGATTGATGAAAGGTACCATGAGTGTGATTAATTTTCCTTCTGAAGAACAGTTGGCGATTTATTCTCAGCAGGTTTATAAAAATGCTCCTTATTCAAAAGAAAAAGAAATAATGGCACCTGGCGAAGCGGGTAATCCTATTCCTAGAATGCAGAATGAAAAATCCCCTATTAAGCATGTTTTTTATATCATCAAAGAAAACCGAACCTATGACCAGGTATTAGGGGATGTAAAGGGAGGAAATGGAGATACCTCGTTGGTTTTGTTTGGCGAAAGGATTACTCCCAATCAACACCAGTTGGTGAAAGATTTTGTGCTGCTAGATAATTTTTTTGTAGATGGTGAAGTAAGCGCGGATGGACATAACTGGAGTATGGGCGCCTATGCTACCGACTATTTAGAAAAAAATTGGGTGACTAGTTATGGGGGACGTGGAGGGAAGTATGATGCCGAAGGTACCCGGGGAGTTGCTAATAATAAGGGCGACTTTATCTGGGGGGCTTGTAAAAAAGCAGGTGTTAGTTATAGAACGTATGGCGAATTTGCGGATGATTACAAAGCGAATATCCCCGTGTTGGAAAATCATTTCTGTACTTTTTATACTAGCTGGGATCAAAAGGTGCGAGATACCACTAGGGTGAATCAATGGAAAAGAGATTTTGATTCATTGGTGTCGGTGAATGCTTTGCCACAAATGAACACGCTCCGGTTAATCAACGACCATACTGAGGGAATGGGCATTGGCCGTCCAACGCCCTTTGCCCATACTGCTGACAATGATTTGGCGGTGGGCATGTTCATAGATTATTTAAGTAAAAGCTCCGTATGGAAGGAGAGTGTGGTTTTCATACTCGAAGATGATGCACAAAATGGCCCCGACCATGTCGATGCCCACAGAAGTCCGGCCTATGTGGTAGGGCCATATGTAAAAAGAAATTTCGTAGATCATACCCCTTATACCACTTCAGGAATGGTGAGAACCATGGAACTCATTTTAGGAGTGGCTCCTATGAGTCAGTATGACGCCGGTGCTACTCCTTTATGGCGTTGCTTTACACCTACTCCTAATTTTAAAGGATTCGATGCCATTCCTTCCAATATTAATTTGGCAGATAAGAATGTGGTATGGAATGAGTTGTCTGAAAGGTCTGCAAAGTTCGATTTGTCAAAGGAAGATCTTGTGCCAGACAATGAATTAAGCGAAGTGATTTGGAAGGGAGTGAAGGGCTTGCATGCAATCATGCCAGCACCGCGAAGAGCTGCATTTATCAAAGTAATTGAGACTGAAGACGAAAAAAAGTAAACGGCCGAATCAACTTTTTTCTTTCAAAAGCATTATGCTGGTATGCAATATTTTTCAATCAGTGAAATAAAAAAATGGGATCGCTTTTACCGGGCTAATTTTATCAATAGCCTGCAGGGTTTCAAACCGGCTTGTTTATTAGGTACTGTGAATGAAAGAGGCCAGCCCAATCTAGCAATCTTTAGTAATATTGTGCATATTGGAGCCGACCCTGCATTGATCGGTTTTGTTAATCGGCCTATTGAGGCAGCACCGCATACGCTTCAAAATATAGCGGCTACGGGTGAATACACCATTAATCATATTCATCCTTCTTTTGTAGCAGCTGCCCATCAAAGCAGTGCAAAATATCCTGCGGACCAGAATGAATTTACGGCTACGGGGTTAACCCCTGTATTTCAGGAAAACTGTAAGGCACCTTTTGTGGCCGAAAGTGCCATCAAGTATGGCTTACAGCTAGTTGAAATAGTTCCTATCACCCATAATCAAACTTTTTTGGTGATTGGTACTATTACCCATGTTTTTTTGGAGGAGGGGCTTGTAAAAAAGGATGGATTTATTGATGCACATAAAGCAAAAACAATTATTTCATTGGGAATTGATGGATATTATTCTACTGAGCCAATCAGTAGGTTTGACTATGCAAAGCCTGGAAAGGAACCTACTAAGTTATCAGTTGAATAGAGGTCAATGAATGAAATATAAAATAAATGTATTGGTTGTGGTAAATCGGAAAACGTATTTCAGTATTGTTGATCGCTATTTAAATCTTTACATACATTCGGGGAAATTTCAATTGCTAATAGGAGGCGCGCCAAAAAACTTTCCAATAACAGGGAACTGTTGAAATTCCTTTCTTTCTATATTGGCAACGAAGTATATAAATGCCAGCAATAAAATAAAGGCGGTAGTAATGGAAAAATAAATATTTCCACTCAATAAACCCAAGCCCTTATGCAAAAAGAAAATGAGCGTGGTTAGAACTAAATAGGCGATTAGTTTCTTTTTGGCATATGGTATAGGATACATTTTCTGTCCAAATAAATAAGAGGTCACCATCATGAAAGCATAGCAGCTGAAAGTAGCCCAGGCGCTTCCTGTATACCCGAAATAGGGAATCCACCAGATATTGAGCAGTATCGTAACGATGGCCCCCGCGATGGTGATACCTGCACCAAATAAATTTCGGTTGGTGAGTTTATACCAGATGGAAAGGTTGTAGTATATTCCCAAGAATACACTTCCCATAGCTAATATGGGCACGATATGTATTCCTTCCCCATACTCTTTGAATTTGAGCGTTAATATTTTTTCAAATACATCTAAAAAAAGACCGATTCCTAAAAACATACAACAGCAGGCAATCACAAAAAATTTCATCACCCTTGCATAAGTTTTTGTTGCATTTTCCTCTTTTGCTTGGTTAAAGAAAAAGGGCTCTGCTGCCATACGGAACATTTGAATAAAAATAGTAATTAAAACAGCGAGCCGGTAATTGGCAGCAAATATCCCCAACTGTCTTTTAGCTTCAGCGGGAGGAAGGGTTACCACATGCTGGTATACCAACCGACTAATCATCTCATTCACCATTCCTCCAAGCCCCACAATTACCAATGGGTAAGCATATTTCATTACCTCTTTCCATAGTTTACCGTCAAAACTAAATCTACAACTTCGCCATTCTTTCCATAATAATAAAAAGGTAGTGGCACTGCCCACCAAGTTTCCAATGAGGTAATATCCGATTCCGATAGAAGGATCGTAGAAAAATAGCAACAGGCTTTCCGGATTTTTATTCGCTATCTGAGGGCATACACCAATAAAAAATACTACCACTAATACATTCACTACAATACCTGCTATTCTTACAAAAGCATATTTCCTGGGTCTTCCTTCCTGTCTGAGTTTGGCAAAGGGCAAAGTGGCAAGGGTGTCTAAAAAAATAATTCCGGTAAGCCAGACAAAATATTCGGGATGGGATGGCATTAGGGTAGCAGAAGCCAATGAATGGCTAAATAACAATAAAATTGCTGAAAATAATATGGTGGAACTAAGGATAGAAACATTCAGTGTATTGTATAGCCGATCCTTGTCCATCTGTTGTGAAAACCTGAAATAACTGGTTTCTACTCCATAGGTAAAAAGAATATTTACAAAAGGCACGATGGCATAGATCTGGGTAAGATCGGCTGTGTCAGCAGCCTGATAAATAAAGCTAAGTGAAAAATTAAGTATATAGCCGAGGAATCTACTTCCAATAGTAGGTAGTCCATACCATAAAGTTTGTCCCGCTAATTTCTTGATACTGCTCAATTAAAAATGTTTGTCAACAAATTTACTTGTATAATTTTTAATATCGGGTTGATTTTACCAGCAATCTTTTGAATACCTTAGAGCAACTGTCTAAAAGGGTCTACCTTTCTACTTGGCTTACTAACTAGGTGGAGTATACGTTCTTGTTTTCTAAGGGTGGTATTTAAGGTTATACCTGCAATAGTGAGTGGATGAATAAATACCTTCAAGGGCTATTTTAATTCGGTTGTTCAAACCTAGTATCGTGCAAAAGTACCTGATCTGTGAGTGTTTGTAAAAATTCAATCAAATCTACTTTTTCCTGGTTGGTGATGGAGAGTCTGTTTTTTAATAACGGATCGAGGGTTGGCTGGCTGATGTCGATTCCTGTTTGGTAATGTGCCACTACTTGTGAAAGTGAGAAAATTCTACCGTCATGCATATAGGGGCCAGTATATTGAATGTTTCTTAGGCTCGGAACTTTAAAGGCAAGCGAATCGGCGGGTTTACCGGTGATGCGCACGCGCCCCATATCTTTTAAAAAAGGATCGATGGCAAGTCCATTGTTGCGGAAAGAGTTATCGGTGAATAAAGGCTCGGTGTGACATGCATTGCATTTAGCTTGAAAGGTAGCGTAGCCATTTTGTTGAGCAATTGTGAAACTGGCTTCGCCTCTTTTTACTTGATCGTACTTGCTGTTAAAGGATTGTATGCTTCCGATGAATTGCGCTAAAGCTTTTAACATTCGTTGGCTATTGATGGTTGTATCGCCAAATGCTGCAGCAAACATTCGGGGGTAAATACTATCGATAGATAATTTTCGAAGTACATCACCAATATTTTCCGCCATCATCTTACTGTTGGTAATGGGGGCAAGGGGTTGAACTTCGATATGATTAATACCCCCATCCCAGTGCATTTCCTTCATCCAAGCCAGATTAAAAATTGCGGGTGCGTTGCGAAATGTGAAGCTATTATTGAATCCATGGCTAAACTGGTGATCATAAGTAGCAAATGCTGCACTCTGCTCGTGGCAGCTTGCACAGGGGAAACGGCCATCCTTGCTTAAACGACCATCATAAAACAATTTCCTTCCAAGCTGAAAACCTTCTTCTGTGAGTGGGTTGGTTTTGAAAATATCGGTCGGTGGCTGCGGCCATCCTGCTGGTATTTTGATGGATAAATAAGTAGGATGATATCCAGAAGAAAGAGTTGTGCGATCACTTTTTTTGCACGCATCTAAAAGGATGGTTGCGGCCACCAGGCTACAAATGATTGATATGAGAATTTTAAATTTCAATATTTTTATTGATTATTTACAACGATTGTTATAGAAAGCGATAGTGCGACACCTGTTTTTTTGTAAGTAAACTGCAATTGAGTGAAATAATTACTCACCCAATCTGCGTTGGTTTATTGGCTGACTAGAATTTAATTTTCATTCGGGTTTGTTTTATTTCCCCTAATTTTTTTTTGCTCCCTATTCTTTTTTCTTTGGCAGCTTTCCCTGGTTTGGTGGGTCTTCTTTTTTTAGGTACTAAAAGGGCCTT
>CANJDY010000107.1 GCA_947472635.1 Chitinophagaceae bacterium | reverse complement strand
TTTTAAGTTCAATAAATCCAATAACAAGTACGAAATTGCAGGATAATAAATTAATCATCGATGGCATTTAACAATTACGGAAACCGATTTCAGCAAACTACCCCAATCGTACTCAATTTGGTTATCATCAATGTGCTGGTTTACCTAGCACAAATGGTTACCGGCGGAGACGTGGAGCCGAATTCAGCTGCAGACCTTTTTGCTTTGCACCATTATAAGTCCACCTATTTTCAGCCTTACCAGATTGTAACCCATATGTTTATGCACGGTGGTTTCTTTCATCTGCTTTTCAACATGTTTGCCTTGTGGATGTTTGGTTCCATGGTAGAAAGGGTTTGGGGTCCAAAAAGATTCTTGATCTTCTATTTTATTTGTGGATTAAGTGCTGCATTTTTTCAACTAGGATCTTACGCCTATGATTTTTGGCAATACGATCACCGTGTTTTAGGCGAAGAATTATATACCCTATACCAGGCCAATTTAAGAAATGGCTACACGGTCGGCGCTTCGGGAGCCATTATGGGAATACTTGCCGCCTTCGGATATTTGTTTCCTAATACCGAAATGATCATCATCCCCATTCCTGTGCCAGTAAAGGCCAAATGGGCCATTTCTGGAATGATTGCACTAGATGTTTTTGGAGGGGTGGTAAAAGTCCAGGATGATAACATTGCCCATTTTGCGCATGTCGGAGGAGCTGCTGTTGGCTTTTTGCTTGTGCTGATTTGGAACAAATCCAACAAAAAAACATTTTATTAAAATAAATAGCTTTTTGTAATGGGTATTTGTAAATTTATAGCATAATTATTTTTAATGGGAGAATCAGATAGATATCCGGAATACAAGCAGCCAAAAAAAAGGTTGACCCTTGGTAATGATGGGAATGCACTGGTTGCTTTATTCACCTTCAATGTGATTTTCTTTTTACTGCTAATTACCATCCAGGTAGTGTACTTCTTTTTTCAAGCCAATGAAGCAGCATTTGCCACCCAAATTGTACAATACTTTGAAATGCCCGCCCAGCTTACCAAATTAAGCGAGCGGCCCTGGACAATACTAACCTATATGTTTAGCCATACCGGCGTAATGCACATTTTGAGCAATATGCTTTGGCTATGGGCATTTGGTTTTATTTTGCAGGAACTTACCGGTAATAAAAAACTCATTCCCATTTATATCTATGGTGGACTAGCAGGAGCCCTGGCCTTTATAATGGCCAATTACCTGATTCCCCCATTACATCCATTCATTGGCAGTGCTTCATTAATGGGTGCCAATGCAGCCACCATGGCTGTAGCAGTAGCTACCACCACATTGGCGCCACAGTACCGTTTTTTCAAAAATTTAAATGGAGGAATTCCTATCTGGGTGCTTACCCTTATTTATGTGCTGATCGATATTGCCGGTGTAGCTTCCCTTGGCGCTGCTTTTAGCTTATCCCATCTTTTTGGCGGGTTGGCAGGATTTATTTTTATTTATTTACTGCGCAAGAAAATAGATGGAAGTGTTTGGATGAATAGCTTGTACAACTGGTTTATGCAGCTTTTTAATCCACATAAAAAAAATACTGGAAATCCCCTAAAAGAAAAAGTTTTTTACAATGCTGGCGGAAGGAAGCCTTTCCACAAAACTTCTAACATCACACAGCAACGGGTAGACGAAATTTTGGATAAAATCAACCAGAAAGGATATCACTTTTTAACTGCCGAGGAAAAGGATATTTTAAAAAGAGCCGCAGAAGAATAGCGAGGCTCAAAATTAATCTATCGCCTAACAGTAAGCATCACTTCCTCTTCACATAAGAAAGGACATTACTTCGTACGCTATAGTACAAAAAATATTCAGACGAGCCCTTACGAGTAAACAATAGCTTTCCTATAATTCCAACGATCATTTGCACTGTAAAGTCAACAGGTACTGGGGTGGTGGGTGATACCTAATTATTTACCACTCATTAGGATGTGAATATGTTTCAAATAAAGATCTCTTTAAAATCAACTAGGTATAAAAGGCATATCCTATCTTTACGGCATGCCAAAAAGCATTATCCGCCGATTAACAAAAAAAATTTTAATCATTGCTAATGCGGTGGTGGCGGCCTTGTTTTTAATGGGCTGCTACAGTGAGGTATTCTTTTCAGCCTCCTGGTGGCCGGTAGGCTTTTTAACCTTGTCCTTATTTTATTTACTACTGGTGCTTTTTATTTTCTTTATTTTTTGGTTATTTGTAAAACCTGTCTGGGTAATTATTTTTTTAATTACTGGGGTGCTTTCTTACAAACATGTCGGCAATATCATCCCTTTCAGGTTGTCATCATTTTTCAACCAGAAAAAACGGGTATCCGATATTCGCATAATGAGCTGGAATGTAGCACAGTTTGATATTATGAAGTTTAAGGAAAGTCCAGCCACCTTCAATAAAATGATTCGGCTTATAAATGATTACCAGCCTGATATAGCGTGTTTTCAGGAAATGGTGAGTGGCGATACCCTTGCTGATTTGAATAACACCTATTATCGTAAATATACTTTTTATTCAGTTTTTAGCTTTTTGCACCAACTCAATTTTCCCTATTATTTTTATAGTTACCAATACAGGGATAATTTTTTAAGTCAGCAACACTTCGGAAAAATTATTTTTTCCAAATATCCAATTATCAACCAACAAACCATCCGGAATTTTCCTTTTAGCTACAATTCAAATTTTCAATATGCAGATATTGTAAAAGGGACAGATACGATCCGAGTATTTAACTGTCACCTACAATCGCTGAGATTTAGCAGTAATAATTTAGGCTACATACAAAACCCTTCCATTAAAACAGATACGGACATTGAGCAATCAAAAAATCTGCTCTTCAAATTCAAAAATGCCTTTCAAAAAAGGATGTCACAGGCCGACAAGGTGAGGATAGAGATTGACAAAAGCCCTTACCCGGTTATTGTTTGTGGCGATTTTAATGATGTGCCTAACTCCTACCCTTATGAAAAAATTGGAAATGGATTACAGGATGCCTTCGTTATGAAAGGAGCTGGAATAGGCAGAACCTTTAGTGGAATTTCTCCCACACTTAGAATAGACAATATTTTTGTAGACAAGCGCTATTCAGTTCAACAATTTACCAGAATTGCCAAAAAACTAAGTGACCACTTTCCTATTATTGCTGATATCAGTCTTCTGCCGGAATAGCTGAATACAGTATATTTGCATTGATTGAATGGAGATAGCCAA
Organism: Chitinophagaceae bacterium; assembly: GCA_947472635.1. The sequence continues at coordinate 5,190 of CANJDY010000107.1, read as the reverse complement.
AAGACCCGATTTACTTCAGCTTGGCTGAATGAAGCGATAGCCTGAAAAGGCTACATCATTGGTCCATAAAATAAATATTTATTATGTCTTTAAAAATATATAATTCTTATAGTAGGCAAAAAGAAATCTTTACTCCTATCACACCTGGGCATGTGGGTATGTATGTATGTGGACCAACGGTGAGTGGGGAAAGCCATCTTGGACATGCCCGACCCTATGTAACATTTGATTTTATATATCGCTACCTCAGTTTTAAAGGATACAAAGTGAGGTATGTGCGCAACATTACCGATGCCGGTCATTTTGAAGAGGAAGGAAAACTAGCAGAAGATAAAGTAACGGCTAAGGCGATACTTGAAAAATTGGAGCCAATGGAATTGGTGCAGAAATATACCAATTTATTTCATTGGGCGATGTTGGAACTCAATTGTGTGGAACCAAGCATAGAGCCAACTGCCACTGGGCATATTGTGGAGCAGCTGAATATGATAGAAAAAATCATTGCGGCCGGATATGCCTATGAAGTGAACGGTTCCGTTTATTTTGATGTTAAAAAATATGCGGCCACCCATGACTATGGTAAATTAAGCGGAAGGATTATTGATGACTTGCTTGAAACAACGAGGGACTTGGATGGACAGGAGGAAAAAAGGGATAAAGCAGATTTTGCCTTATGGAAATCAGCTGCACCAGAACATATTATGCGTTGGAAAAGCCCTTGGGGTGAAGGTTACCCTGGCTGGCATATTGAATGCTCGGCGATGGCCACCAAGTACCTAGGTGCCGAGTTTGATATTCATGGAGGTGGTATGGACCTACAGTTTCCCCACCACGAAAGTGAAATTGCCCAAAGCACGATTTGCAATCACCACAGCCCTGCAAGATATTGGGTACATAATAATATGATAACGGTCAATGGCCGCAAGATGGGTAAAAGCTACAATAACCAGATTAAATTAACAGAGATGTTTGCTGGTACCCACCCCCTACTTACACAGCCCTTTGACCCAATGACGATACGGTTTTTTATTCTCCAAAGTCATTACAGAAGTCCAATAGATTTTAGTAGCGAGGCATTGCAGGCAAGTGAAAAAGCCCTCAAGCGTTTATGGGAGGCATATGAATTATTGAAAAAATTTACTGTTAATCCTATACAGCAAGCAAGCGACTTGGCTTTGGAGGAAAAAACAGTTGCTATGCTACAAGAGCTGGAAACTTTTATGGATGATGATTTTAGTACTGCAAAAGTGTTGGCCAATTTATTTGAACTGGCGCCCATCATCAATTCAATAAAAGATGGTCATATAGCTACAGATGCCATTTCATCCAATACCCTACAATTGCTGAAGGATTCCTTCTCCATTTATCTGGAAGATATTATGGGATTAAAAAACTCCAGCTCCCACGATGGCAGCAGTTTGGATGGAGTAATGCAATTATTAATTGATATTCGAAAAGAAGCCAAAGAAAAAAAGGATTACGCCACCTCCGACAAAATAAGAAAGCAACTACTAGCACAAGGCATCATTCTAAAAGACGAGAAGGACGGAAATATGAGTTGGAATTTGGAATGAATTAACAAGGCACTGTAACTATTTACCTTGCCGAATTGTATTGGCTGTAGCAAACCCCCGTTTACTTTACAAAGTAATTAATGGCTATTTCAACCATTCCATTTGAGGGACCTTAACCGGCACCCTAAAATAATTTAGCCGCAGGGAATCACTCCATCCGTTAGGGTTTTTTTCGAACGTTTTACTGCTAAAAAATATCATTCCCTTCATGTTGGGAGTATTGCGCATAGCTACAATTTGCCGGGGTAACTGGGTTACCTCTTTCCAGGCGGCATTGCTATTAGCTCGGTAGATACCCATGCCGATATAACAATGTTTGCCATAAGTATGGTTGCCCCACCAAGCCAACAATACTTCATAAGGGGCAATGCGATGACCGAATTCCCAATATAATTGTGGGGCTACATAATCGATCCATCCTTTCTTTAGCCACAATAAAATATTTGCATACAGGTCGTCGTAATTCGTCTGTGCACCGATGGTGCGGCTTCCATCAATAGGGTCTTTGTCCTGGTTGCGCCAAACCCCAAACGGACTGATACCAAACTGACAGTTTTTCTTTTGCTTTTTTATTGCGACACTCAACATGGAAATAATCGAATCTGTATTACTTCTCCTCCAATCGTCTTTGATCATACCAAGTCCATATTTCTTAAAACTGGCATCATCCGGAAACTCCTTACCGGCAATCCGATAGGGATAAAAGTAATCATCAAAATGGATGGCATCCACATCGTATCGTTTTACCACATCTGACACCACCTGTGTTACATATCGCTGCGCCTCTTTATTGCCAGGGTCAAAATAACGTTTGTCGCCATAAATTAAAAACCACTCAGGATGCAGTTTGGTAATATGGGTAGCAGACAAAGACGAGGTTGATAAATTAAACTCAGCTCGGTAAGGATTCATCCAGGCATGAAAAACCATTCCGCGTTTATGTGTTTCTGATATCATAAAGGCCAGCGGATCGTAATAGGGTGAAGGAGCTTGCCCCTGTACCCCTGTTAGCCATTGGCTCCAGGGCTCATAGGGCGAGGGGTAAAACGCATCCGTACAAGGTCTAATTTGCATCACCAAAGCGTTTATTCCATTGCGCTGGTGCATATCTAGCAGTTTGATAAATGATGCTTTTTGTGATTGGCTATTGAAATCACCTCTGGATGGCCAGTCAATATTATCTACCGTAGCTACCCACACGCCTCGAAACTCGGGAGTGGATTGTGCATGTAATAAAAGAATAAAAAAACAGCCAATCACTGTTGGCAAAAGCGGCTTTATCCCTTTACGACAGGCTGGGATAATTACTGTTAAAAATAATTTCATTTTTTTTATTTAGTTGCTTGATCACATTCAATTGGCCCTATCACCTTAGTATTATTTACTTTCAATAATAGCCCTATTCAGTCAACTCCTTACTGAGACTGCCGGATTTTATCCAAGAGTTTATTGAGTGTTTTAGCTTCTGTGTTGGAAAGTGCTTTTACAATTTGTTGCAATTCGTCTTCCTGCAAATCCGTTCTTTGCAACTTTTTTTTTCCTTTCTCCGTAATAGACACCTCCACTAGGCGCTTATCCAATTTTGAAGTGATTTTTTTTAATAGCCCTTTAATCACCAGTCGATCCACTATACGACTAGAGTCACTCATTTTATCTAGCATCCTTTCCCTAATTTGAAGGGTGGACAAAGGTTTGTCGCTACCCCTTACAATGCGTAATATATTAAACTGCTGCATCGTTAAGCCCTCTTTATCGAATAGCTTTTTCAATTGAGCAGTAGTCCAGTTATAAGTGAAAATCAAATTTACGATGGCTCTTTGGTGCTCGCTTTTAAAGTTACTTTGTTTAATATCTTTGTCAATACTCATATAAAATCAATTCAATTAAAGCGGTACAAATTTAAAATTAACTGTCTACAATTTATTACCTGGATGGATACAAAATCTCCAACGCAATGTACCCGCTAACTATCATGGCAATCCTGCATTCGTTTTTACTGTGAACTCATTCACATAAATTTTTATTAAAATAATAAAGTAGCTGATAAGAAGTGGGCCAAAAATTAGTCCCATAAATCCAAATAGTTGTAATCCAACAATTACACCCAATACCGTTATCATAGGATGTACATTCCCAATTTTTTTTAGTAGCCCCAGCCGGGTAATATAGTCTACATTACCTGTTATTACAAAGCTATAAATAGTGAGGCCGGTAGCAGTTATATTTTGATTGATAGAATACAAATAAATAACCAATGGCACCCAGATAATCATAGTACCTACTAATGGAAAAAATGCAAAAACGCCGGTCACAAAACCCCACATTCCCCAGTCTTTGACACCAAAAATAAGGTAGCCAATAGCAGCAAAGATTCCCTGTACCAAGCAGATGATAGGTATCCCTACTGCATTGGCTCTAATCATAAGGTCAGTCTCACTAGCAAGCTTTGCCACATTTTCCGGTTTAAACGGAATGATATGATTTAAATATTTTTCAACATCCTTACCGCTATACAATAAATAGTATAATAAAAAAAACAACATGACCAAATTCGCTAAAACATTGGCCGTGCTATTTAACAACGTGGGTATATAAGTGGCAATTTTTTTGGAAATTAATTCGGCACTGGTTGCTGTAAAAAATTGCTGACCGGTAAACGCTTCGATTTTTTTTGAAAATATTTCCAGACCAATTACTAGTTCGTGCTGGTTGTTGATCAAATCATTTACTTTGGGAGATATCAACAACACAGAAAAATAAATAGGTATAGTAATGACAATGATACTGGAAATAATAAACAAAAGGGCCGTTACTCCTTTAGGCCATCCTTTTTGAATGGTCAGCTTTTGATACCATTTGCGAAGCAGAATATACAAGGTTACGCCTCCTAAAACGCCCGGTAAAAAAACATACAACTCCGCTACCAGCATACCCCCTAATAAAATAATCAGCCCCAGCAGCAGCACTTGTCGCAATTGATTATTAAACATTGTAGGCATAGGGTAAATGTAAGTAAATATTTGTTATCTGTGACTGCTCGATTCAAAATGAAGAATATGCAATAACAAGGTGCTGATAATTACAAGCAATGAATAGACAAAGACTACCAACTACTAAAAAAATGGTCAATAAGGGTACCAACAAGCCGCTATTGCTGCCAGACGGATACCCCTTCGCTGCAATTGGCACAAATGTCAATATTTTTTCTGCTCTTCATCAACTCGCTGCGAAACTGCTTATAATTATCATTTTGCCATACTTCTTTAAATGATTGGTTTTGCAAATTTCCTAACTGGTGTGTTGCATCTTTATCAAAGCAGCAGGGAACCACCAAACCATCCCAGGTAATCACATTGGCATGCTGCATTTTCCAGCAACGGTTGGCCAATTTATTTTTAGCAGCATAACTGCCATCTTTATTTTTTTTATAGCGGCTGTATTTATCAATCGTTGGAATCAACTTATTGGGATCAGTTAAATAATCATACACCTGGGCGGTCTTAAATCTTACCTCATCCACACCAATTTCCTTCGCCATTTTTTTTACTGCTTCTATCTGGTGTTCGTTGTGTTTTACTACCAAAAACTGAAAAAATACAAATGGTGTTTTGCTGTT
>CANJDY010000106.1 GCA_947472635.1 Chitinophagaceae bacterium | reverse complement strand
CCGGCATTTGAAATCGGTCGGGAAGCAGCTTCTATTTTATTTAAATTAATAGAAAAAAAAGGATACGACTATATTGTAGAGAAAACAATTTTAGAGTCCGTATTAATAGAAAGAAATTCAACAGTAGACAGGATAAAGAATGTATCCTAAACCTACTAATACTTTATTGATATTATTTGAAAATGACCTCTTTCCGCTTATTTTAATACAATGTTTTCTTGTACCAGACTAGTGATTAAACAATAGGAAACTCCACTATTGGAACCTATCCATCTTCAAAAAATAGATAATTCATTTTATTCAAAACTTGATTCAATCAATGGCCATTGATCAAAATCGCGGTTGACTATTATATTATTAGCCGAAATAATTACCCATTGATTATTGGGGGCAAGTACATCATAATGTAACAATTGGCCACCAGGAAATTGAAAACGAGTATTGAGCAGGTTACTGTCAGGATTACATTCAATCAATGTAGAAAGCAACCTATCTGTGTCAATTCTATTAAATATAGCTACTAAACCAAAAGAGACTTTGGAATGTACAGCAACTAGGAGGCTATCAGATAGCGAATAAATTGTCCATATGGCTGTTTTCAGTAAAGGCTTGAATGATTCAGGAACATATACTGGTCCAGCAGCACAAGCAAAATTTTTGTACACACCCGTATTATTCCAACCCATAAAATTTGTTCCAGGTCCTGAAAGATGAATAACTTGGGAAAGATCTTCCGCAGAATCGGGTAAAAATAAACAAATAGGCCTTGCGATGATTTCCGAAAACTTCCCCCGATTGGCTCCGCCAGAAGAAAGTAAATATTTTTTCCCTGCAGCATATATTTCTGGGCATGAATTTTTGCCATGACCAATTTTAACAAAATAGCCATCCCCTTTATTAAATATCAAATCTACCACCTTATCAGCCGGACGATAAGGTAAACAAGAAGCCATCAATGCATGAGGATCCCCTATTTGCTCATTGCCACTGAAATGGCTTAAAGGCAAATAACTTAACCAGGCTTTTAAAAACACAGAATGATAGTCTGTTGTGATAGAAGTGATGGAAGCTTTTTCATAGCGTCTTCTCATGGGTGGATAATGCTTGAATTGATAGCAGCCAAGTGCATAAGTCCAATTCATGTAATCCAAAACATTCCGAGCTGCTAGTTTCACCTTTTCAGACGCAAATGCTTCTAAATTTAGTAGGGCAGTAATGGTATAGCCGCTATAGGGTATAGAATTGAATTCATATAATCCACCCGAATTAATCCCCTCTAGAAACGAAAGTAGCTTTGCTTCCATTCCATTGTCGATATTATTATACAAAGCAGTTGAATTACCATGAAGCATGATCCATCTATTTTTAAGGTAGCGAGATCCTTCAGTCATCAGTATATGATTTTCTGTTTCATCAAATGTTCCCCATGTTTTGGGAGCCTTATACCTAAATTGATTGCCTGATTCGGAAAGCAATGTGGTAAGTAAATACTCCTTTGTGGCAGGGTAAAGAATGGATGGCTGATCGCCCAATAAAAACAACAAAGTGGTTAATGGGGTAAGGGTAAAATCATAATCACCCTTTTTATTGAAAGCCCAAGAAGATCCAGATACACCCCACACCTTTAGTTTTGTAAGTAAATAATTAACGTTAGGGATATCTTTTTTTAGAAGCAGTTTTGCCAGTAAGATTCTGGGAGAAACACCTTTTCCATTCAACTTATCAATAGAAATAGATTTATTGGCCCAAGCACTAAAATTTTTATCAGCAAAATCAGATTGAGTTTTCCAACTGATTTTTCTTTCATGCGGCACTACTCCATTACCTGGTTGAATAGGTTGAGTATGTCTGCTGCAACTTAAGAGGCTGCAGCAGACAATTAGTATATATTGTAATTTCATTGAATGCTATTACTCCAAAGTAATATTTCTATATAGCGGATCATTAAATTTTAATTGCCCATTCGTTACGCATGGCTCTTCCAAGCAACGCATTGGCTTGCTTGTCATTTTTAAAGGATTCCTTAACAGGATCCCACTTCAACGAACGACCAAGTTGATAAGCGATGTTTCCAAGATTACAAACAGAAGCAGTACGATGACCAATTTCTACATCACAAATCGGCATAGTTCGTTTCCGCACTGCATTCAAAAAGTCCTTGTAATGATCTTCGCTTTTGTACACATTTTTATCTGATTCAGCAATAAGCTGGTCTTTCAATCCAATAGGATTAGTTTCAATTTTCCCTCTTTTTACCTTAAGCTCCCCTTCAGTACCAATGAAATGAATGCCATTGTTCCATTCCCATTTTTCATGTGTCATGGTAATACCGTTTGCATAACGAAAGGTAAGGGATGTATGATCCTTGCCATCAGGAGCGATCACTTCTACTGGACCACTATGGTCCATGTTTAATGCCCATTGTACGATATCAAACATATGTGCTCCCCAATCACAAACCCCTCCTCCCCCAAATTCTTGGTAATTGCGCCAATTGGGAAAAACATCCTTTGATGTAGGAGGAGCTAATTCAGAATTAAACGCTGCTGGCTCATTAGGCCCAAGCCATTTACTCCAATCCAGTCCATCTGGAATAGGTTCAACTGCAAGATCGTAAGGTGTTGGAGGTGGACCAACATTCACCCGTACGCTTTTAATTTCACCGATATAACCATTTCTGATTAAATTGGCTGCTTGACGAAATTCAGGCCATGAACGCTGCATACTTCCCGTTTGAAAAACCCGGTCATTCTTTCGGACTGCATTTACCATTGCACGACCTTCTCTAACGGTATGGGATAGAGGCTTTTCGCAAAAGATATCCTTTCCTGCTTCTGCAGCTCTTACAGCCATGGCAGCATGCCAATGATCAGGGGTAGCAATTACCACCGCATCTACATCTTTTCGAGCTAATAATTCTCTAAAATCGTTGTAAATGGGGATTTCGGAATAAGTTCCAAGAGTAGGATTTTTAACAAATTTCGATTTTATTGAATCTAGCGTCAACAAGGCTTTAGCATGGTACACGTCACTAATGGCCACAATTTTGGATTGACCAGTATTGATGAATGCAGATGTCAAACCACGACCCTGCTTGCCTGTCCCAATAAATCCAAGGTTAATCATATCACTGGGTGGAATATAGGAGGATCCATCGGGTCTTTTACCTCCTAACACATACCTAGGCAATATTAAAAAAGCTGTAAATGCTTTAGCAGTAGTACCTACAAAATCTCTTCTGGTAACGGAACTCTTTTTTTCTTTTTTCATTAGTAGTTGATTTAAGTAATGATTAAAAACAGAATAATACGATTAGTGAAAAATTAGTTGAAATTTATTTTGTAAAAGAAAAGGGAGCATCCTCTTCCTTCACCCCTCTTTTTACATTAGGCTCAGTAGCCATATTAAAGCGCAATGTACCTCCCTTTACTATTTCAAAATGGCTGATATAATTTTTATTGTAAGCCGCTCCCCGCAAAAATGCAGATTGAATGTATACATTTTTTTCATCATTTTGAGGGGACTCCACAATGAATTTTTTTCCGTTTTCTAATTGTAAAGTCATTTTTTTAAAAAGAGGAGCGCCTAGTACATATTGATTGGAACCCGGACAAACAGGATAAAAACCCATTGCACTAAAAACATACCAGGCACTCGTTTGACCATTGTCTTCATCGCCACAATATCCATCGGGCGTAGGTTTGTACAATTTATTCATAGCATCCCTCACATGAAATTGTGTTTTCCATGGAGCCCCGCAGTAGTCATAAATATAAATCATATGTTGAATAGGTTGATTACCATGGGCATATTGCCCCATGTTCATCACCTGCATTTCTAGCATTTCATGAATTACTCCACCCCTATAAGCACTGCCATCAAAAATGGGTGGTTGATTAAAAACACTGTCCAACATGTTTTCCATACTTTTATGTCCACCCATCAATTTTGACAAGCCATTAAAATCATTAAAAACACTCCAGCTATAATGCCAAGCATTACCTTCGACAAATTCACCGCCCCATTTTAGTGGATTAAAATTATTTTGAAAACTACCATCCTCGTTTCGTCCACGCATTAATTTATAGGCAGGGTCAAACAGGTTTTTGTAATTCTGCGAGCGTCTGCCAAATTTCTCAATGGTATCCTTCGGTTTATGAAGAGCGGTGGTTAATTCATGTAAACAAAAATCTGCATAAGCATATTCCAACGTTTTAGCTGCACTTCCGCCAAACTTATCAGCTGGCACATATCCTAATTCGTTATAGGGCTTCACCCCATTTCTACCCAATGTACTGATGGGGCCTGAATGCTCCGTATTTTTCATGAGGGCTTCATATAAAATGTTCATATCAAAACCACGTATGCCTTTTAAATAGGCATCAGAAATAATTGATGCAGAATTACTGCCAATCATGGTAGACCTATGCCCAGGACTCGCCCACTCAGGTAACCAGCCACTTTCTTTGTAAGTATTGGCTAATCCCTCCATAATATGACCATCCAATTCAGGATACATTAATGTAAGAAAAGGAAACATTGCGCGAAACGTATCCCAAAAACCCGTATCAGTAAACATATATCCCTTCTCAATATTTCCATTATAAGGGCTATAGTGAACGATTTGGTTGGAAGCATCCAACTCATAAAATTTTCGAGGAAATAATAGCATCCTGTAAAGGCAGGAATAAAATGTTTTAAGTTGATCAAGGCTGCCACCTTCTGCTTTTACCTTACTCAATTCTGAATGCCAGGCAGCTTTCGATTGATCATAAATGTTAGCAAATGATTTGTTTCCAATTTCACGCTGTAAATTAATATTGGCTTGCTCTAAAGAGATAAATGAGGATGCTATTTTTAAATTAACCTGCTCGCCCTTTTTTGTGCTAAAACCAATAACGGCTTGTGCATGTCTGCTGGTAATTTCATTTTTTAAAATAATAGCTATACTATCAACGGTACAAGAAAATGAAAACGATTTATCGCATTGGATTACAAAATAATTTTTGAAATTGGGAGGAACTTCTCCCCTGTTTCGAGTAGTATAACCGACAATCTTATTTTCTTCAGGTATAATTTTTATATAGGAACCTCTATCAAATGCATCAATGAGTAAATAAGCGCTGTCAGAAGCAGGATAGGTCAATTTGAAAAACGCACACCTTTCTGTTGGAGCAATTTCAGTTAGGATATCATAATCGGCTAAGTAAACATTATAATAATACGGATGAGCAACTTCTGCTTTATGCGAAAACCAACTCCCCCTTTTCTCTTCGTCTACTTTTAATTTACCCGTCATGGGCATAATAGAAAATTGACCATAATCACCCATCCAGGGTGAAGGTTGATGAGTTTGCTTAAAGCCTCTGATTTTGTCAGCAGTATAGGTATATTGCCAACCATACCCATTCGTACCCGTCTGTGGAGTCCAGCAATTCATTCCCCAAGGCATTGCGATGGCCGGATAGGTATTACCATTGGAGAAACTATATTTCGAATCAGTTCCCATTAAAGCATTCACCAGTTCTTCTGGTTTAAAGGAAGATTGTGAAAATATAGAAAGATATAAAAGGCAACCGAAAAAGAGAATAACAATTTTTTTCATACAATGAATCGCAATTTTACATTTTATTTAAAACAAACTAAATAGATACGGGCATATCAAGAAATGGTGATTGATTCTATTGAAATTTAGTCTGCAACGCATCTAAATCCTGTGTGTTCTAGCCCTGTATCGGGTGATGATTTCATTCTTGAAGAAACCCTGTACCCTTTACAATAACTGGCATTGCATAAAAAGGACCCACCCCGTACAACTCTTTTTGAAATACCAGGTTCATCACTATCCAAACTAACCAAGGGCCCTGTTGGATTAGTTACATTTTTTCCAACCAACTGCTCATAATAAGTTTCATGATACCAGTCACTACACCACTCCCAAACATTTCCTGCCATATCAAATAGTCCATAAGGATTGGGTTGAAAGGATTTTACAGGAGCTAAACTTTCAAAATGATCCCAGTTGGTATTGAACGCTGGAAATGTACCTTGCCAAGTATTTGCTTTAGGATGAAGTGCCTCCGGATCTTCATCACCCCAAGGGTATTTTTTATTAATTAATCCTCCACGGGAAGCATATTCCCATTCTGCTTCTGTGGGAAGCCGTTTGCCAGCCCATTTACAATAAGCAATCGCATCATCCCAACTAACTTGCACAACTGGATAATCTTCTTTGCCGTTAATATCCGATCCTGGTCCATGAGGATGTTTCCAACTCGCACCTGCCTTCCAAACCCACCATTGAGCATAATTACTCAAATCATCAGCATTCTTATTTTTTTTAAATACAAGAGAAGCCGGTAAAAGTTGATCATCAGAGGGTTTTGGAGTACCCGTAGGAAGCTGCTTTTTCATTTCATTCCAATCAATTGGTTTTTCAGCAGTCGTAACATAACCAGTAATAGTTACAAATTTTTTAAACTGGCGGTTGGTAACTTCGGTAACATCAATCCAAAAATCTTTAATTTGGACAGCATGGGAAGGATATTCATCTTTTCGTCCTTCTTTATCAGCCGCACCCATCATATAGTCGCCTCCTTTAATCATGACCATTCCTGTATGATCCTTAAGAGTATTAGTAGCCATTAAATTGTTGGATGTATCAGTTTGCAAATTCCCTAATCGGGAAGGAATATTCGTATGGCAGGATAGAATAGAATCTGTATTTTTTTTATTATCAGCATTATTGGATCCAGTTTTACAACCAATTCCAGTCAGTAAAACAACCATACATAAAGCGATACAATGGAATAAATACTTAAACCAAGCATCCGTTTTGAAAAATATTTTCATTGATCTTCTACTTTAAAAAAATGAGGTAATACGAATTTTATTAAACTACAATTAGACAATGAAAGGACAGGAAAAATAAGAATTCATACAACAATGGTTTATGAATAAAAAAATACCCATTAATTTTTCAACTCTCTAATCTTAATATTCTTAAAAAACACTGAATTGCCATGCTCTTGTAACAAGATAGGCCCCTTGTCAGCTAAACCAAAGTTCTTGTTTTTTACAAATTTACTGTGCGCTACCAATACTTTGTAAATATTGCTTCCCCTACGATATTCAACTACTTTAAAACCGTTTAACCAATGTTGAACTTGGTTATCAGCATACACTACAATTTTACCATGGTTCCATTCGCCAATTTTTTGCTGGAAGCGAGCATCAATTTTATCAGCGGGTATCAAGTCGTACAAACTGCTCAAAGTTCTATTTCCTTCGGTACCCAATTTAGCATCTGGGTGACGTTCATCATCCAGAATTTGATACTCTAAACCTAGGCCAGCTTTAGATTTACCTGATTCGGTAACAAAATACTTAATGCCTGAATTAGCTCCTTCAGTTAGCTTAAAGTCGAAATTAAGTTCAAAAGCTTTGTACTGATTAATAGTAACCAAGTCGCCAAAATTTGATGATTGGGTAGTATCTTCCGGTAGCACATGTAATATTCCGTTATCCACTTGCCAACCATTTGCAGGAGGAGTAGTTTGATTTACACCACGCCAGCCATCTAGATTTTTACCATTGAATAAAAGGGAAAATCCCTGGGCTTTTTCCTGCGGTGAAAGGGTGTTGAGGGTATAGTTGGCTACTGGAGTGATATTATCCAAAGGCCTTGGCCTCATTGCTGCGCCTGTTTGAATCCTAATGTTCTTCCATTCAACCTGCTGACCATCTTCTCTTTCTTTAACACCGTGTACCTGCAAAGCGATGAATCCCTTCAAATTCATGTCGTCTACCATATAAGTCACCGGAATATCATTTACCCAAGTTCTAATGACCGATCCAATAGCTTCGATACGGTACTTATTCCAGCCGCTTTTATTAAAAGCTTTTTTGGCAGCAGGATTCATTTCAGTTTGGTACATCCAACCCCTACGAGCTTCATCATAAATACCTCCAGACCAAGCTCGGTCAGAAGGATCAACCTCAACCTGGTAACCCCTTACTCTTCCATCGCTGCGTTGCTGTTTGGCCTTTACACTATTACTGACTGTATCCGAAAAGCTCCTGAATTGGATACCCGAATTCATTTCTCCTACTTTTAAATCTACTTCCAAAATAAAATCACCGTACTCTTCGTTGGTGGCAAGAAAAGAATTAGGCTCACCAGTAACAGTTGTTCCAACGATAGTTCCATTAACCACTTCATACTTCGCTTTACCATTTAATATATTCCATCCTTGTAAAGTTTTTCCATCAAACAAATTTCTCCACACTTCCTTTTGAGCAAAACCTATTACACTAAAGAGCATACAAACTAACAGCAAATTGTATTTTTTCATTTGGTTTATTTTAAAATTTGAATTTTATTTATTTCATTTTATCAATCCACTCTTTTATCAAAGCTAACCCTT
>CANJDY010000105.1 GCA_947472635.1 Chitinophagaceae bacterium | reverse complement strand
TAAGTGGCGGTTAAGTGTTTGGGATGATAAAAATTTAAAATTGGCCGGAACTTTCCATTATAAAGTAGGTGTGGGCGGTTTCATCAGCCGAGAGGCTGTTTTTATTCCGGACTATCAGCATTTTAATGGTAACCGATCGTTGGCTGCGGGTGAATACCTGAATAGTTTTCAGTTAGCTCCTTATTACGCCAACAGTACTACGGGAACTTTTTATTGCATTGCACACCTAGAGCATCATTTCAATGGTTTGTTGACCAATAAAATTCCTTTTTTTAATCGGTTGAACTGGAATTTGGTATCAGGGGGGAATGCCTTTTTTATAAACCAGTCCAATAACTATTCGGAGCTATTTGTTGGGTTGGAAAATATACTAAAAGTATTCAGGGTTGATTTTGTTGCCGCCTATCAGAATGGCACAAGAACTATGACAGGTATTCGGATTGGAACTGGTGGGGTGCTTGGAGATGGCATCAAACGTAAGAGGTAGTTCAAAATACTTTAATTTTTGCTTCTATAAATTACTAAGGGAATCTAATCTATTATCTTTGCTTATAATTTGGTTTGCCCTGCAAGCATCCAATTCATTTATTAGCTGGCAACATCGCTGGTTGAAAAATAAATTTCCTGTCGCAACAGGATCAAAATATGACTTATGGCATTACTTCACAACCGTGTCTCCCAGGCGGAGTTAAAAAAGTTATTGTACGAGGAAAAGGAACATCGTACCACCATTTCATTTTATCAATATTTCCCCATTGAGGATCCCCTTCATTTCAGGGACAATTTGTATAAGGAGCTGGATGCACTAAAAGTGTTTGGAAGAATTTACATTGCTCATGAAGGCATAAATGCGCAGATAAGTGTACCCGATAGTAATGTGGAATCCTTTACCAATTACCTGTATTCCCTAGAGTATTTTAAGGAATTGCGATTGAATATTGCGGTTGACAATTCCATCCGTCCGCATGAGGAATCAAGCCATGGCAAATCTTTTTGGGTGTTAAAAATAAAAGTTAGGGATAAAATAGTGGCAGACGGCATCCATGATCCAGCGTTTACTATGATGAAGCGAGGGAAGTATGTAAATGCTTCGCAAATGAATGCTTTACTACAGGATGAAAATACCATTGTTATTGATATGAGAAATCATTACGAGTATGAGGTCGGGCATTTTGTAAAAGCGGTAGAAATACCGAGCGATACCTTTCGTGAACAGTTACCGATGGCGGTGGAAATGATGAAGGATGAAAAGGATAAGAATATTATTATGTATTGCACCGGTGGTATCAGATGTGAAAAAGCCAGTGCCTATATGCTACACAACGGATTTAATAATGTTTTTCATTTGGAAGGGGGAATAATTAATTATGCTAAACAGGCTAGAGAACAGGGGTTGGAAAGTAAGTTTATTGGTAAAAATTTCGTGTTCGATGATCGGCTAGGGGAGCGAATTACCGATGAGGTGATTGCTAAATGTCATCAATGCGGCATACCTGCAGATACACATACCAACTGCAATAATGATGGTTGTCATTTGTTGTTTATACAATGCACTTCCTGTGCCGAAAAAATGGATGGTTGTTGTTCTGTTGAGTGTCAATCTATTTTCAACCTTCCCATGGATGCGCAAAAAGAATTAAGGAAAGGAATCGAAAAGGGCCGAATGGTTTTTAATAAAAGTAGGCAAAGGTTACGACCAAGATTGGATGAAATCAATCAATCTTCAAAATAATCAACCGTTCTGTTGATGGAGCTTTTTGGAGCAATAAAAATTTCCACGACGTGGTATTTTAAATCATTACTTGATCAGTAATGGAAATTAATGGATCCATTTGATGCAAACCGGATTGGGGACATTGATTCGTTTATGTGTATCTGTTAGTAATCCGGTTTTTTTATCAATTTTAAAAATTACAATCTCATCACTATGCATGTTGGCCACAAGTAAAAAATTGCCTGAAGGGTCAAAGTTGAAATTCCTTGGCGTTTTTCCCATACAGGATTGTTCACCTACCACGGTGAGTTTACCCGTTAGGTTGTCAATTTTAAAAATGGTAATACTATTAGATGTTCCACGGTTGCTACAATACAGGAATTTTCCATCTGCAGAAACATGGATATCCGCACTTCCCACCAGCCCGTTAAAATTTGCGGGTAAAGCACTTATTCTTTGTATACTTTTTAGTTCTCCTGTCTTGTAGGCAAAGGCAACCACAGTACCGCTCATCTCTTCCACCAAGTAGGCGTATCGGTTAGTTGGGTGAAAGTCAAGATGCCGTGGGCCACTTCCTGGTATGGACTGTGCGAAAGCAGGTTTTGCAGGCCGCAACATGCCGTTATTTTTATCAAAATGGTAAATCATTACCCGGTCGGTGCCCAGATCAGGAGTAAATAAAAAATCATTGTTAGGAGAGAGCATGGTTGAATGAACATGGGGTCCTTCTTGTCTTTCTTTATTTGGGCCGCTGCCTGTATCTTGTAGTACTTGTTTTATGGCACCAAGTGAACCATCCTTATTGACGGCAATTAATGCGGCACTCCCACTAGTATAATTGGCTGCAAATACCCATTTTCCCGAATGATCAACGGTTACATAGCAAGGATGTTTGCCTCCCGAAAACTGTTGATTAATAAGCGTAAGTGATCCTATTTTGTTATTAAAGGAAAAGGCAGAAATACTTCCTCCTAGTCCCAATTTAGAACTGTCTGCATTTTCTGTTACAGCATATACCATCTTGTTGTTGGCAGATACCGCCAGATAGGAGGGGTTGGCTGTTTTTGCAGTACTTACAAGACTATTTTCGCCGGTAATCGTATTGAAATTGTAAACATAAATACCCTCACTTTTAGCGGAGGTGTAGGTGCCAATTAGTAAATAAGTATTGCTCTGAGAAAAAGCTAAAAAGCAGCAACTGTTTAGAACCATCGCCAAAAAAAATTTTGCTACCATAATTTGAGTTGTTTTATCGGTAAGCGTTACCATTCAATTTATCATTGACAATAATCGCTCACCTAGTTGGCTATATTTAAAAAAGAAAGAAAGTATATAATGGACAAAAAAATGAAGCAATTGCTGTCCTTTATCAATTTAGTTTTAATGGGCGATCTGTTGCAAGGCAGCCTTTATTTTTTCAAAATTTTCTTCCTCAGTTAATTCTTCGGGGATGAATTTTTCTCCAATTACTTTTTCATATAATTCAATATACCTGTTGCTGATTTCCGAAATCCATTCATCGCTCATTGCGGGTACCGACTGTCCCTCTTTGCCCATGAAATTATTTTTAATCAGCCATTCTCTTACAAATTCTTTGCTGAGTTGCTGTTGTTTTTCGCCAGCAACCTGCCTTTGCTCAAATCCCTCCTTGTAAAAATACCTTGAGCTGTCGGGGGTATGTATCTCATCCATCAAATAAATGGTGTCTCCGATTTTTCCAAATTCATATTTGGTGTCTACCAAAATCAATCCCTGCTTGGCAGCTAATTGTTTGCCTCTTTCAAAAAGCAACCGGGTATATTGTTCGATTATTTGATAATCGGCTTCAGCTACGATTCCTTTTTGTAATATATCGTCTCGGCTGATATCTTCATCGTGACCGATATCAGCTTTCGTAGAAGGGGTAATGATGGGGCTTTCAAAAAAATCATTTTCTTTCATTCCATCGGGCATCGATACCCCACATAATTCTCTTATTCCTGTTTGATAAGTCCTCCAAGCATGGCCTGTTAAATTCCCCCTTATTACCATTTCCACCTTAAAAGGGATACACTTTTTTCCAATAGCGCTGGTAGGTGAAGGGGTACTGATTAACCAATTTGGGCAAATATCTGAGGTAGCGGCAAGCATGTATGCAGCTATTTGATTTAAAACCTGTCCTTTAAAGGGAATTGGCTTTGGTAAAATAACGTCAAATGCTGAGATGCGATTGCTAGCAATCATCACTAGCCATTGGTCTGCTATTGTATAAACATCCCTTACTTTACCACTATAAAAGCCGGTTTGACCGAAAAATTGCGAGTTTGCCATTTAGCTAAATTACAGGCATCCTGATTATTCACCCAATTATAAATGGAGAAGATTTCAACATTCGTTTATAAATAATTTCTTTGCAAAAAATTAACATTCCTTATTTTGCCTTATATTTATCATCTAAATAAACCAATATGAGAAAATTTGCGAGCTATATGATGGCTTTTTTTTTGGCAAACATTGTTACGATGGGTGCCTTCGCTCAAAGTGTAAACATCAGTGGGAGCGTTATAAATAGCGTATCCAAGGAAACTGTTGCAGCTGTATCTATCATTGTAAAGGGCGCCTCTGTAGGTACTTTTACCAATGATAAGGGTAACTTTAAGATATCGGTTACCCAAAAATTACCCCTTACTTTATTAATTTCTTCTGTAGGATTCAATTCTCAGGAACTTTTGGTTGGAAATACTATGCAGAGCCTAAAGGTTCAATTACAGCCAAACAATTCATTGGGGCAGGAAGTAGTTGTATCTGCAACCAAGGTAGCTCAAAAAATATTGGAATCGCCTGTTTCCATTGAAAGAGTAAGCGCAGCAAATATTCGAAATTCTGCGGTTTCTTCCTATTATGATATATTAAGTACTTTAAAAGGGGTGGATTTTACTACTTCCTCCCTTACTTTTAAAACGCCTTCTACACGCGGTTTCAATGCTAGTGGTAACACTAGGGTCAACCAAATTGTAGATGGTATGGATAACCAGGCACCTGGCCTTAATTTTTCTACCGGTAGCATTATTGGTCTTAGTGAACTGGATGTGGATAATATAGAATTATTGCCCGGTGCATCCTCTGCATTGTATGGCCCAGGTGGTATGAATGGAACCATCGTGATTAATAGCAAAAATCCTTTTAAATACCAAGGTCTTTCCTATCAAGTTAAATTAGGGTTGATGAATACAGATGCTCGTTATCGGGAGCCATCACCTTATCATAACTGGTCGCTTAGATGGGCAAAGAAGGTGTCTGAAAAATTCGCCTTTAAAATAGCTGCAGAAATTGTAGCAGCCAAGGACTGGCTAGGCTATGATAAAAGGAATTATTTACGTAATGGCACTATGGGTAAGGTGGTTACTGGAGACCGAGCTACTGATCCTAATTATGATGGGGTAAACGTTTATGGAGATGAAACTACAACTGATATCAGGACTGCGGTATTAAATACCATTGGTTCATCTGCGGCTCCTTTTTTAAAGAATTTTATTGACAATTTGAATGGAGGTCTTCCTATCAATGTTTCTAGAACAGGTTATAATGAAAGCGATATTATTAATCCTAATACCTTTAATTATAAAATGTCAGGTGCTCTCCATTACAAAATTTCCCCTTCCGTAGAGGCTATTTTGTCTGGCAATTGGGGAACGGGTAATACTGTCTACACAGGAAGTGAGCGTTATAGTTTACGCGGTTTGAAGATGGGCCAATACAAACTAGAACTCAATAATAAAAACTGGATGATCAGAGGGTACACTACCCAAGAAAATTCAGGAGAAAGTTACAATGCAACCGTAACAGCCCGTTTATTTAATGAAAACTGGAAACCAAGTGGTGGTTCAACAGGTTGGTTTTCTCAATATGCACAAACTTATTTAGGGGGTCGCTTGAACGGGTTGACTGATATGTCTGCCCATACCTTAGCAAGAAGTACTGCCGATGTAGGCAGACCGATTGCAGGGAGTTCAGTATTCAAAGAGGGTTTCGATAAAATCAGAAGCCTTCCCATTGGCGCTAACCCAGGTGGTGGCTTGTTTGTTGACAGAACTGATTTATATATGTTAGAAGGTCAGTATAATTTATCGGATGTTACGGGTAAGTTTGCGGATATATTAGTGGGAGCCAACTATAAAAAGTATAGTTTAAATAGTCAGGGTACCTTGTTTGCAGATGGTGGCGGTACTATTGGTATTCAAGAATACGGCGCCTATGTACAGGCTAGCAAAAACCTTTTCGAAGAGTTTTTAAAACTAACGCTAAGTGGCCGATATGATAAGAATCAAAATTTCCAAGGTCGGTTTACCCCAAGGGCTACTGCATTATTTAGGGTAGCAAAAAATAAAAATGTTCGATTGAGTTTTCAAACAGCTTATCGCTTTCCAAGTACTCAACAACAATGGATTGACCTGGACGTTGGTTCCAATACAAGATTATTGGGAGGTGTTCCATACTTTCAACAAAAATACAACCTCAATAGCAATACTTACCAGTTGACTGCTTTGCCTTCAGTAACTACACCTTACACGGTTTCTCCTTTCAAACCAGAGTCTGTAAGTACGTATGAACTAGGTTATAAGGGAGTTGCATGCGATGACAAACTATTAATTGACATGTATGGTTATTATGGTCAATACCAGGATTTCTTGTCACGTACTTTATTAGTACAGCCTAAATCAACCTTTACATTGGCAAGTATAACTACTGCAATTGCTACTAATGTAAGCGTAAGCAATGTGGCTAATATTTACTCTATTCCGGTAAATGCTACTTCAAAGGTTAAAACCTACGGTTTTGGACTTAGTTTGGATTATCGGTTACCGGCTGGTTTTTTGATATCTACCAATTTGTCATCTGATAATTTGAAAGATGTACCAGCAGGATTTATCGCATATTTTAGCACACCAAAATATAGAGCCAACGTAACCTTTGGAAATACAGGTTTTGGAGCTAAAAAATTGGTTGGCTTTAATATCGCTTATCGCTGGCAGGATGCATTCTATTTTCAACATGATTTTGCAAATGATAATTTACCTGCTATTCATACTGTGGATGCTCAAATTAGCTTTAAGCTTCCTTCAACCAAATCTATTGTGAAACTAGGTGCCAATAATTTACTGAATCAGTATTATGTAAATGCAGCTGGTAATTCAATTGTAGGTGGATTGTATTATGTTAGCTTCGGTTACAATGTATTCTAAAATTTATCATCTTTTCAAAAATAAATCAATATGAAAATATTCAATACGATAAAAAGTGCAAGCTTCTTGGCCTTGTCCACTTGCCTGTTTGTTTCAGCTTGTAATAAGGCTCCGCTTGATCCAGACCCAATAAAATTACCTGTGCAGGCAACAACACCTACACTAGCAACCTTACTAGATAATGCTGACTCTAGCTTTACATTTTTGAAAGCAGCTGTTGTCAGGGCAGGTTTGTTACCGAATTTAGCTTCGCCTACTGCTCGATATACTGTTTTTGCTCCTGATAATGCGGCTTTTATTTTGGCGGGTATACCAAGTGTGGCAGTAATCAATTCATTGCCTGTTGCATCAGTAGCAGGATTGGTTAGTTACCATATTGTACCTCAGACGATTACTTCAGCAAATATTCCAACAGGGTTTCCCAATTTTGAGTATCCAACTCTTTTAAATCCTACTGTCGGTACTGCAGGATTTAATCCATTGGTAAGTTTAACTACTTTCCCAAGTCGCCGCGGATCGGGTGCATGGGTTAATAATATACCCGTTACAGCTGTTGATATCAGTGCCGTAAACGGAGTATTACATAAAGTATACACATTAGTTTCCCCCCCCAGTAAATATTTATGGGATTCTATTTCTGTAAGCAGCGACCTTACTTACCTGAAGGCAGCGATTAACCGGGCAGATAGCGGTGTAGCAGTAGCGGGTCAATTGCAAACAGCCTTGAGTAGTTTTGGTGCTAATTTAACTGTTTTAGCTCCTACCAATCTTGCATTTCAAACATTGCTGACTGGGGCTATTTATCAATCTCTAGTTTTGCAGGGAATGCCCCCAGCCACTGCCTACCCAACTGCACAATATTTAGCATCCACTCCTGGTGTGTTCACTAACCCAGCATTGTATGGTGCATTGTCAGCTCAAACTGTTAAAGGCATTGTGGTGTATCATATTTTAGCCACCTCTATTCCTGGAATTAGGGTGTTTTCTGTTAATTTGCCTACTACCCCAACAGCTATTAAAACCTTGTTAAATAGTGCAATAGCTGCTCATCCGGGCGTTTTGGCTAAGGCAACCTTTTCTGGTCCATTTGTAGGAGCGGCCACCTTTAAAGGAGCGGCTAATACTACTGCATCTAATGTGATCATCAATCCGCTCAATCCATTTGCTACCGATCAGAATTATATCAATGGATTGATTATGAAAATTGACCAGGTGCTTTTACCACAATAAATAAATTATCTACAATAATTGTTAAGCGGCTGGCTCTTCATTGGGTCAGCCGCTTTTATTGTTAATATGGTTGAGTAGAAACTGCTTTGAGTTGATTAAAGGCTGTATATCTAATATACTATTGATTGGAATCAGAACTCAATTTGCTCATCTGACTTCGAAAGAATAAATTTGCATTCTATTATAGTTTATATCAATAATTTATGTGCGTCCAGCTTGGGCTCATAGTAACCAAATAATCGTCAAAGTATATGCGACAAATTG
>CANJDY010000104.1 GCA_947472635.1 Chitinophagaceae bacterium | reverse complement strand
TTCAGCGATTATTACTGCCACCCAGGCTGGTGATTCTTTTTATTATGCTGCCCTGAGCATGGCCAAAACACTTACTGTAAACAGGGTACCCCTTACCGTGAAAGCGAATGACACTACCAAGATACAGGGAGAAGACAATCCAGTTTTTGTATTTACCTATACCGGTTTGGTGTTAGGTGAAACAGGTGCGAATCTTTTTACAAAAGGGTCAACCATTGCGCTGAAAGGGTCTGCAGCGGGTCACTACAGCATTGCGCCAACGGGAGCCGATACATCGAATTATAGCATCACCTATGTAAGCGGCAGGTTTACCATTTATCCTCCTGCAGGCAAGAACCAGATAAACCTCAATGCGTATAGAAGCAGCAGCAGCCAGCTTACTTTACAGATTTATTCTACGCAATTCATTGTGGCAGATGCCATCTTGTATAATTTAAACGGAACGCCGATTAAAAGTGTAGGCTGTAATGTCCCGAAGGGCTTTTCCACCACAAAGATGGATTTGCCATTCCTATTGCCAGGTTTATATATCATCAAGGTGAAAGGCTGGTCGATTGATTGTAAAAAAATAATTTCAATCTTATAATAATTAAAAGATGTCATCTCCTTTCTCTATTGGTTTGTTTTTTTTGATCTTGACTGTATCATTCAATGTTTCAGCACAGGTCAGTTTAAGTGCCGAGGAAAAAGGAAAAACTTATGAACGTATCAATAGCAGATTGTCTCCCGGCCATGAGGCCGTGGAGGCATCTGACCAATGTGCCAGCCATCCTGATTTTGGCAGGCATATTGCAGAAAAATGGGACGCCTCCCTGAATAAATAGGTGTTTGAATTTTATGCGCATGTAACAACCGATAATGACCGATGTGAAAAGTTTGATAGGCAGCGCGTGGAAATTAAAAGCTATGAGCCCTCTCTCGATAACGGCGCTGTACATATCGGGTTTAGGTGTGGAACTGATATAAAAGATTAACAAATGAAAAATCAATTATAACAAGCGGATAAAATTCGTAGAATATGTAAGTAAAAGGATGTAATCATCCTTATAATCGCAGAAGATGGAAATGATAAAAGAATTAAAAAAAGTTTTCCAGCAGAATTTTCAAACAGAACCACTCATCGTTCGTTCACCCGGTCGTATCAATATAATCGGTGAACATACCGATTATAATGAAGGTTTTGTATTGCCTGCTGCTATTGACAAAGCAGCCTACATTGCTGTTTCTCTTCGTGATGACGATGAGATTCACCTAGTGGCAATGGATTTGAATGAAAATTTTTCAGTTAATCTTAAAGACTTGAAGCCTGTAGGTGATGTTAGCTGGCCAAACTACATACTTGGCAGCGCAGCTCAATTTCTTAAAAGAGGCGTTCAACTGCCTGGCTTTAATGCGGTATTAACCAGCGATGTCCCAATGGGTGCGGGGTTATCTTCTTCTGCAGCCGTGGAATGTGCTACCGTTTTTGCTTTAAATGAATTATTGCAAACTGATTTAGATAGGCTTACAATGGTACGTATGGCACAGAAAGCAGAACATGAATATGCAGGAGTAATGTGCGGCATCATGGATCAGTTTGCATCTATGATGGGAAAGAAGGATTATGTAATTAAACTGGATTGCCGTTCGTTAGAGTATGAATATGTTCCGTTCAAACTGGAGGGGTTAAAAGTATTGTTGTTAAATACCGGCGTAAAACATTCACTGGCTTCTTCCGAATATAATACCCGAAGAAAAGAATGCGAAACAGCTGTGGAGTGGGTGAAGCAAAATGTGCAGGGAGTAAATTCTTTAAGGAATGTATCAGAGGAAATGCTGAACAAATATGTGTTACCTAATGATGAATTGATTGATAAACGAGGTCGCTATGTTGTACAGGAAATCAGTCGTCTTTTGGAAGGATGTAATGATTTGCAAAGCGGCGATTTAGCAGCATTGGGAAAAAAAATGTTTACAACTCATGATGGCTTAAGTAAAATGTATGAAGTAAGCTGTAAAGAACTGGATTGGTTGGTAAATAAAGTAAAAAATAATACCAATGTTATTGGTTCACGTATGCTAGGCGGCGGTTTTGGCGGCTGTACAATCAACCTGGTTAAAGAAACGGCTATCGATGAATTGGTAGCAGATTTAAAACTGGCTTATGAAAAAGAAATGGAATTACCATTGACATATTATGTGGCTTCAATTGAAAACGGAACTGAATTAATATCATAAATTATGTTTGACTTAAAAGAACATTCACATACTCGATTGAATATATTAACCGGTGATTGGGTATTGGTTTCTCCACACCGTATGAAAAGACCATGGCAGGGAAAAGTTGAGGAATTGCCAAAAGGTGATCGTCCTTCACATGACCCTAACTGCTATTTGTGTCCCGGTAATAAAAGATCCGATGGATCAAATAATCCCTATTACAATGAACCATATTCTTTTGTAAATGATTTTTCAGCACTACTGACAGACACTCCCGAAGGTAGTTATGAAGAAGAAGGATTGTTGCATGCAAAAAGTGAATCAGGTATATGTAAGGTAATTTGTTTTTCGCCTACACATAACCTTACACTACCTCAGTTGCCCGTAGAAGCTATTGAAAAGGTAATTGAACTTTGGCAAAATGAGTTTAGGGAACTTTCTGCGAATCCGACTATAAGGTATATACAGATTTTCGAAAATAAAGGTGAGATAATGGGTTGCAGCAATCCACATCCGCACGGCCAAATCTGGTCTTCCTCCTCTTTGCCTCTAGAATTATCAAAAGAAACAACACAGCAGAAAATTTATTTCAATAAACATCATACAAGTTTACTATCGGCTTATATTAACCTTGAATTAAAAAAGAACGAACGGGTCGTATTGGAGAATGAAGATTTTTTGGCACTCGTTCCATTCTGGGCAGTTTGGCCTTATGAGACTATGGTTGTAAGTAAACGTCATTTACAACATGTCACTCAATTTAATGCACAGGAAAAGAAATCATTGGCTATTATACTAAAACAATTAACAACAAAGTATGACAACTTGTTTGATATTTCATTTCCCTATTCAGGCGGCATGCACCAAGCCCCTGTTAATGATGGGGAACATCCTGAATGGCATTGGCATATGCATTTTTTTCCGCCATTATTAAGAAGTGCGACTGTTAAGAAATTCATGGTTGGTTTTGAAATGCTTGCCAACCCTCAAAGAGATATCACACCCGAATTTGCGGCTGAAAAACTTAGGTCATTAAGCACAATACATTATACTGAACAATAAACAAAGAATGGCCAATCAAAAAAATAGTAGTTATAGGGGGACTTGGGTAAATCGGTTCGCATACAGTGGTTGAATTAAAGTAGGCAGGTTATGAAGTAGTGATTATTGATGATCTAAGTAATTCAAATATTGGTTTCTTGGATAGGATTGTACAAATCACTGGCAGTAAACCAGTTTTTTATCAAATCAATAGGCTAGATAAAAAAAGCTAGATGATGTATTTCAATCAGAAAAAAATATTATGGCTGTTATTCACTTGGCCGCTTATAAAGCGGTGGGAGAATCAGTTAAAGAACCATTGAACTTGGCTGGCATGAAAGTAGTAGGATATACCTCCGCTATTCAGGTATTCTTTTTGGTGCTGAGTGGATTTATTGGTTTATTTGGTTGCTGAAAAATGATTGGAGGAGATGAAGGTATAGGTGCAGGGTTTAGCATACTAAGAAAGGAAGCTGCTGATCATTCAATTGGTGAATTGAATCACAATACGTATTACTCACAATTAAATATAAAAAAATGAAAAATGTATTTTTAGTTTTTGCAGCTTTAATGACAACTTTGATCACATTTGCTCAAGAGTCTTCATCAAAATCTCCTGAACAACGAGCCGCAAAGTATGTTAAGCAGTTGAAAAAAGAAGTAACTCTAACTGCAGAGCAATCCTCAAAAATTGAAGCTATACAATTGAAATGTATTGCGCAAGTAGACGGGTTGAAAGCGAACGAAGAAGGTGGAGGTAAAAAGAAAAGTAATAAAGAGTCAAAGGCGATACTAAACGCAGCTAATGCAGAAATAAAAGCTATTTTAACCAATGAGCAAATGCCGAAATTTGATGCCTGGTTAGAGGAGAAAAAAGGGAAGATGAAAAATAAGGCAGGTAAAAAAGAGAAAGGCAGTAAAGAAAATTAATTCCTATGTAAAGTATATTTTTGAAAATAACCCTTCCGTTTGGAGGGGTTATTTTTTATATATCACATTCTAAAATCTTAATAATTTCAATGCTAAGTAAGTTCGTAGTGTCGGTATCCATCCCGACACTACTACCTAAAAGGCAATCTTGCAAAAGATTGCCTTTTTTTGTTTCGTCTGAAACCATTGTCTCCCCCGCAATCTGATTGAAAAAGCAATTGACTTTGGTGGTTCGAACTGTCCCATTTTCTTTATCAAGGGTTTATGAAGTAATATTCATAGACCCTTTTTATTTGTTGGAGGTTCCGGTCAGGTTTGTGCCAGGTTTTGCTCCATAATGGGGAAAATAAGGGCGAATGGTGGTGAAGGGTTGAACCCAGGATTAAATTTTAATCATTTTCATTTTGAAGACTTCTAATATCTTCAATTAAGTGCTGCATCTCTAGGCTGAGTGTGCCATTGTAAACCCCTCTTATCCTTTTAGATTTATCCACTAATATAACATGTTCGGTATGTAAGAATTCACTGCTGTCCTTACTAAAGCCGATGTTTTCTTCAGCAAAATAGGACTGCCTTGCCAATTTATATATACTGGATCTATCGCCAGTTAAAAAATTCCAATTGGTATTTTTGATACCATTTTTGCTCATATACCTTTTTAAAATATAGGGTTTGTCTATCCATGGTGTAACAGAATAAGATAATAATACTACCTCCTTGTCATTTTTAAAAGCGGTTCCCACCATTTTTAAATTGCTTGTCATCACTGGGCAAATACTCCCACAAGTAGTGAAAATAAAATTAGCCACATGTATTTTATTTTCTACATTATATTGCGTTATAACAATACTATCTTGATTTAGAAAAGAAAAACTTCCAATTGTATGTGTAATTTTTTCCAGAATTTCTGACTTTTTCTTGATAAAAATTGGATTAAAATCAGGTTCGTTGTAATAGGGCATGGCCAAATTATCATTGGTTTTTTCTTTGCAGGAAAAAAACAAGCAACTACTTAACAACAAAAATACTGTCCGATACATTTTTACAATTTTTAGTTCCCAATAAGCCAAATCTTCTACCTTTTAAAGTTATATAATTGGCTCTAATCTTACCGTTTCCGTACCATAGTTTTTGCACTCCTTCTTCTTGTCCATTATTGTAATGTGCTAAATGGAATAAGCTTCCATTATAATCCCATTCCTTTAATTCTCCTTCATAAGCATCATTAATTGCTACAAACTCGAATCTTTTTTTACCGTTATCCCAATAAGCGATTTGTTTGCCATTTTTCATTTCATTTCTAAATTCTCTGCACTCCATCAATTGCTTATTCGGATAATACTTTTTGTAAATCACGAGTCTCCCCTGTGCGTCCTCTTTTTTTATTGAGCACGAAAAGTTGAAAATTATGAATATGTAAAATATAAACCCCTTCATTATTGTGAAACAGAACCAGGTGTACCATAAAATCCACTACCATTCAGATATGGGGCTTCATTGGTGAAATGATAATGATAAATTCCATTAGGATAATCAATGGTTTTATGAGTATGCCCATGATATACATCTAACATGCCATTGGATACTACAGTAGCATCTTCCTCTTGTGGTCCATACACGGGGAAACCATCTAATAAAAAACCCATTAGACCTGATTTGGAAGATTTTACAGTGGTCAAGTACAGAGGTTCAACATGATAATGATACATCCCGGATTGCTGTGGATGTCCATAGTATTTGTCAAAACTAGTTATCTCATTAGTCAAAGGTTGACTTGGTCCGGCGTATTGGTTGAAAAAAGGGATGCCATCTAATGCAATTCCTATTGGCCCCAATGGGGTAGCAGCATGAGAGGGGTCCACTTTTGGATTAACTGGAATTTTAAAAGTTCCCATCTGCTCTACAATAGAGTTGGGGTTTTTATTAAAATTGACTCCTCCAAATGTAGTGCCGCTATACGCTTCATATAAAACATTACTAGATGGATAATAAGGGCTTTTATGGTCCGGCAAGTCCTTTGTTTTTATAGTAATATAAGTGCCGTCATTCGTAATACTGGTTGCCCCATAAATTTTTGTATAAATGGAAGGGACAATAGGAGCGGTAACGGTTGTGGTGGCGCTGGCAGATTGATTTGACTTACTGCAATAAATAAAACAAAGGGACAATACAAGACATACCAGAACGATTTTTCTTAACATCATAGTTGTAAATTTTTATACTAGATGCTCCGACTTCCAATTTCCTTCGGTAAAAAATATTTTAATTATTTCCGGCCCTAGCCCCCTTAATAGCTGTACAAATTTTTACAACTAGTTTGACTTGTTAAAAAGGGAATAAATTAAAAAAATAGGAGCACTATTAGATCCAATTGGGCTGAATGGAGCAGAAGGGATATAATAAAGCGAAACTGACTACATGTTCTTATTCAAAATGGTAATGTCAGCTAAAACTCTACCAATATCCTCCATATTAGTGGCATTATAAACACCTCTTATTTGTTGTTGCTGATCGATCAAATACATTTTATCTGTATGTAGAAAAGAACTGGTATCAGTTGACTTATTATTGTCAGCAAAAAACGAGGCTCTTCCCAACGAATAGATGGCTGATTTTTCGCCTGTCAATAAATGCCAAAAAACAGGATTGATATTATGCTGGTCGCCATAATTTTTTAATTTTTTTACTGAATCAATGCGGGGCATAACCGAAAAAGAAACGATTGCAACATTTTGCATGGTAGAAATGCTATCCTGCAATTTTTTTAAACATTTTGTCATTTTGGGACAAATGCTTGGGCATGTGGTGAAGAAGAAATTGGCAATATATATTTTGCCGCTTAGCGAGTCTGAACCAAATCCTTTCCCTGTTTGATCCACTAAATTGAAATGGGCTATATGATGTATATTTTTTGAATCCCAAGTGGGTGTTAAGTCTTGTGAATTATAGTAAGGCAAACTTTCAATAGGATTGGTAAATAAATGGCAGCTCGCTAAATTGAGTATAAGAAATAGTAGTACCAATAATTTAACGAGCAACTGGCATACAATCCTTCGCAGATAAAGCACCATATATTTTATTTTTTTTCACAGTGTAATTGGAAATTAAATTACCGGTTGAATCCCAGATTCGTTGCACGCCTTCTTCTTTACCATCAAGATAATTTTTTTCTTCTTGTATTTTTCCAAAATGAAAATAGACAATTTGTTTTCCGTCGTATTTATCATGATTGTAATTAAACAGATACCTCAGGTTTCCATTCGGCCACCACTGTTTAAAAACCCCTTGCATTGCTCCCATAGTAAATTGCCGTTCTAATAATTTTTCACCTGAATTATAGAAGCCAACAGCCAAGCCTTGCTCTTTACCATTTATTATGGGCAGCTTATATACCACCCTCCCATCATTCTCCACTTGAATCATATACCCATTCAATGGCAAATTTTTATAGGTCCAACCGATATCAGTTTTTGACAAGAGCGTGTCATTGTTTTTGACTTCAAACTGCGGGGGCTCATTCATACTATTACATGCCGACAATAGTACAGCAGAGATATACAATATAAATAATGGCTTAAATTTCAATATAAATTATTTTACTAAAAACTGTCCCATCATACCGCCATCTTCGTGATTGGAAAAATGACAATGGTACATAAAGGGATTAACTTCATCAGAAAAATCATCAAATTTTGCAATCACGGTAACCGTTTCCCCTAATGGCACGTATACGGTATCTTTCCATCCTGACTCTTGCTCACCAACTGTTCCGGAACTTCTTGCTATAATTTTGAATTGCACATCATGTACATGAAAAGAATGTCCAAAAATATTGTTGTTTACAATTGTCCATTTCTCAATCGCATTTAATTGAATGGTTTGATTAATCGTCGTAAACCCGTAAGTATTGTTATCAAATGTAAACGCTGAACCTGCCTGTCCTCCTGCAATATTAATTGTTCTGCTATTTGTCACATCGGAATTTGTCCAGTAAATGTTATTGGCTAGCTTACTTGGTATTGATGTGATTGCAGTTGAAGTACTTGCTCCTACTTTCAAATGTAATACACTGAAATCCTTGTTGTTTAATAAGCTTCCGAAATCACCTGCAACAGCGGGTTCAGCACCGGGGAAGCCAAATTTTTGTCCAGTGTTATATGCTTTTAAATCAATAGCGCTTCCCACTGCATCATTTCCAAGATTTACTACAATTTCAACACGCTCACCTGGCATTATTTTTACTCTATTCGCCGTAATAGGCGCATTTAATAAGCCACC
>CANJDY010000103.1 GCA_947472635.1 Chitinophagaceae bacterium | reverse complement strand
TTTTTTTTTGGATGAAGATCATCTACACCAATGCCATTGATTTCTTCCTCAACAAAATCCGGTTTTTTATCTAGCACAAATTTAATAATTAGGTATCCTCCAAAAGCACTGATGATTCCTAAAGACATTACTCCCATCAGATTGTCCACACCATATAATGTTATTCCGATGATGACACCAATCATTTCCGTTAAGAGCCAGGCCAATACCGTGTACCATTTCCATGTACGAGGATTTAACCCCTTTTGTGTGGCCAGTATTCCATTCTTTTTACAAAGAAAATAAAGTGCAATTATTTCTAACATATATTTTAAATTTATTGTATGATAATAACTTCCTTCAAATTAAGACATCTTAAGGGCTATAAAGATAAAAAAACGCTTTCATATATTGTGGCCAGCATTCCGATTTGATTTTATTTTTGCTTTTCCGGATACTGGAGTAGTCATTGGGTGGGAGTCTGGTGAGCATTGATGCCAACAAAAAACCGAAGTAAAAAGACTTCGGTTGTTGATCAATGATTGATTAATCCTTATACTAGGTCTATATCAAAGTTTACCAGCTGTACAAATTCATGTAAGCGCTGGTCGATATCTGCTTTGGTAATTTCCTTCATCCTGTTGGGCCCAAATTTTTCTACACAAAAACTGGCTAGGGCACTTCCTACAATAATAGCCGTTTTCATATTACTAAAACTGATATCCCCCGTTTTGGCAAGATATCCGATGAATCCTCCTGCAAAAGTGTCGCCAGCACCCGTTGGGTCAAACACTTCTTCTAACGGTAATGCGGGTGCGAAAAAGACATGGTCTTTATGGAATAATAGTGCGCCGTGTTCACCTTTTTTGATTACCAAAAATTTTGGACCCATTTCAAGTATTACTTTGGCTGCTTTTACCAATGAGAACTGTCCACTCAATTGTCTTGCTTCGGCATCATTGATCATCAATACATCCACTTTTTTCAATACCGCCTCTAAATCATCCATCGCAATGTCCATCCAAAAATTCATGGTATCCATCACAATTAATTTTGGCCTTACTTTCAATTGGTTGATGATGCTTAATTGAAGGTTGGGGGCCAAATTGCCGAGCATTAAAAATTCGGCACCCTGGTAACTATCCGGTACAATGGGATTAAAGTCTGCCAACACGTTCAGATCGGTTACGAGTGTATCCCGGTTATTCATGTCGAGGTGATATTTACCACTCCAGAAAAATGATTTTTTATCAGGCACCACTTCCACCCCTTCAAGTTGTACGCCTCTTTTTTTCAGTTCAGCCATTTCTTCTTCTGGAAAATCAAATCCAACTATCGAGATTTGCTTGATGGTACTAACGAAATTACTGGCTGCATAGGCAACATAGGTGCCAGAGCCACCCACAATTTGATTCACTTTTCCGAAAGGGGTTTCGATGGCATCAAAAGCCATGGTTCCAACTGATATTAGGGACATATTGTTTGGTTTAAATTCACCAACGGAAGGCCGTGATGGGGTGGTTAAAAGTTGTTGCAAAAGTAAGGTTTTACGCTTTGTCAAACGCGCAGCTCCCTTTTTTTCTGCTAAATGCACTAAATTTTAGAAAGGTCACTGAAACAAGGGGTTTCATTTTATTCTGGGGCCAGCTGTTGGAGGTTCTAGGTTATTCGAAATAATTTTACAGTTTCGGATTGATTCTCAAGAAATAATTTTCATTCATTCTGTAAGTTGTTTACCTTACTATCTCCCATGGGATAGCGTCAAAGCCCTGCGGATACAAATAGTAAGATAAACCAGCTGAATCAAGTCATTTAATAATTTACAACAATGCTATTGCAAATACATCCAGAAAACCCCCAGCCAAGATTGATTAAACAGGTCGTGGAATGCCTTAAAGATGGGGGAGTAATCATCTATCCTACCGACACCATTTATGGTCTTGGATCTGATATTATGCAGCACAAGGCAATCGAGAAAATTTGCCAAATTAAAAATATTGATCCTCAGAAGGCCCAGTTGTCATTTATTTGCAGTGACCTTAGTCATTTAAGTGATTATACCAAAAGCATTGATACCCCGCTTTTCAGGATGTTGAAAAACCATTTGCCGGGCCCCTACACTTTCATTTTGCCCGCAAGTAAGCAGGTGCCAAAAATTTTGCAAAGCAAAAAAAGTACCATTGGTCTTCGTATACCCGACAATGTTATCTGTCATCAAATTTTAGCTGCCCTCGGCAATCCTATTTTAAGTACCTCCCTGCCCGGAGAAATGGTGGAAGATTATACTGACCCTGAAATCATTCATGAAAAATTTGAGCACTTAGTTGATTTTGTAATTGATGGCGGCATTGGAGGAATGACTCCCTCTACAATAGTTGATTGCACCACCGACGAATGGACAGTACTTAGACAAGGTTTGGGGAATTGGGCAGGGTAGCGAAAAGATGAAAAAATCAGGCGCTTTTTTAGTAAGCATTATTATCGATGATAGGCTGAAATGGAATGAAGACTTGTCGAAAAAATAGGGGTCGGCAAACTTACTGATGGATATTGATTGGGTTGATATTAAAACTTATCCGATGGTATTTGCAAAGGCCGTATTTTTCAATGGCTTTGCGATGAATAGCCGTGCCATAAGCCTTGTTTTTATCCCAGCCATAATGGGGAAATTCCTTGTGCAACTGTTGCATATATTCGTCGCGGTATGTTTTGGCTAAAATGCTGGCTGCTGCAATCGATGCATATTTTCCATCTCCTTTAATAATGCATTCGTAGGGTATTTTTTTATATGGTTTAAATCGGTTGCCGTCAATCAGCAGTTGACCGGGTTGTACGGATAATTTGCTTATTGACTGGTGCATGGCTTTGTAGGATGCTTGCAAAATATTGATGACATCTATTTTATCATTGTCGATCGAAGCTACCGCAAAAGCAATGCTTTCCTTTTCAATGATGGGCCTTAGTAAATCAC
This sequence comes from Chitinophagaceae bacterium, assembly GCA_947472635.1. Next base: position 5,577 of record CANJDY010000103.1, on the reverse strand, counting down.
GTTGCTTTTCCTTTAGCTGCTTACTATCATTCAGCAAAGGGTGATGGAAATCAATGGGTAAAATAACAGCAGCAGCGAATACAGGTCCCGCATAGCATCCTCTGCCGGCTTCATCTAGTCCGGCTTCTGGCACTATATTTTGAAAGTAAGAGAGCAGCATACGTTTAACAAAAAGCTGATTTATTATTAAAATTACGACTCATTGTGGAGAATCAACCATTGCTGAGCTAACTTTACCGTCGCTATGGATAAGATATTAAAAAATGAAAATATAGATGCCCGGTCTTCCAAGGCAGTTGCCAGCTGGTTATTAATAGGGGTTGGAATGATTATGATTCAAGTAATGCTGGGCGGAATCACCCGTTTAACAGAATCGGGACTTTCCATAACGGAGTGGAAACCGGTCACAGGTACACTGCCTCCTTTGGATTCGGTTGCTTGGCAGGCAGAGTTTGATAAGTATAAGGGAACTGACCAGTTTAAGTATGTGCACCAGAACTTCACTTTATCGGAATTCAAATCCATTTTTTTCTGGGAATGGTTTCATCGGGTTTGGGCTAGATTGATGGGGATGGTTTTTTTAACCGGCTTTATTTATTTTTTGGTTAAAAGGAAATTTAAAAAGGAAATGCTGCTTCCCATGGTGGTGCTTTTTATTTTGGGGGCATTGCAGGGAGCCATAGGATGGATGATGGTAAAAAGTGGGTTGGTGCCCGAAAAATATTTTGTAGGACACGTTGAACTAGCAACGCACTTCATAGCGGCATTGGGTTTGCTGGCTTACACCGGTTGGTTTGCCCTTAGATTTTTAGTTTCACCTGATAAAAAACTAGCCAACGCCCCCTTGCGAAACTTGTTGGTAGCGATAGTAACGGTGCTATTTTTTCAGCTAATCTATGGTGCATTTATGGCTGGATTAAAAGCGGGAATATTGGCACCCACCTGGCCCGATATTAATGGGAAATTGTTTCCTGCAACTTTGTTTGAAGCGATGCCGGTAGCAAAAAATTTTGTTTATAATCCAATCACCATCCATTTTATTCACAGAGGGTTGGCTTATCTTCTGTTTGGATTAATTATTAGCTGGTTTTGGAAGGCCCGTACCATCCAGCATAATCGTCTTTTCTCCCAACTTCGGATATCCTTGCTGCTGCTGGTATGCCTTCAGGTTATACTTGGGATAGTAACCTTGCTGAATGCCACCTATTCCAATCGACTGGTTTGGCTAGGGGTTGCGCATCAATTTACTGCCATGCTGCTTGTGATGGTAGTAGTAGGCTTATTGTATTTAGTACGGGCGCCTATTCGGAAATAGAGGCTTTTCACTTTCCTACATATTAAAACGCTATTTTTATCGTTGTATATTTAGTAAAACGATGAAAATGCGCCTGCTATTTAAAAATATTTTTTATTCCTTTCCTGTTCAGCTGCTAATATTACATTTTCGCAAATACCAAATATTGTTGGTCATTTGGGCAATATTAACCAGTACTATCAATAGCGGATTGCTAAAAACTTTTGGGGCCGATTCCCTTTTTTTCGTCCCTGAATATATGGGCAAGGTAAATGCATTGAGTACCGCATTGGTAGGAATAACTATGGGCGTATTTTTCATGAGTTGGAATATTACCACTTTTATTTTGCATACCAAAAGGTTTAAATTTTTGGCTACCACATCCAAACCATTTTTAAAATATTGCATTAACAATGCCATCTTGCCGCTAGCCTTTTTGTTTTTTTATCTCTCTAAAGCTATTCACTTCAATTTGTACAAAGAATTGATTAGTACTTCGGAAGAGCTGGTGTTGCTTATTGGTTTTTTCGGCGGATTAATTATTTGTATTGCGTTTTCTTTTGCTTTCTTTTTCAGTGCCGATAGAACTATTCTTCGTACGATGGCTCCTGTAATTTCCAATCCCGATGAGTTTAAAAAATGGTATAATCCTGCTGAGCAAAGTCAGTCAGATGGTTTTGGTATGAAAGTAACCTACTTTATTTCGAGCCATTTTAAATTTAAGAAGGTGAGGCCGGTAGTGCATTACAGTAATCAGTTTTTGGATACCATTTTTAAGCGACATCATTTTGCAGCAATGGTGGGTATTATTGTGGCATTTATCTTTTTAATAACAGTAGGCTTCTTCTTGGATATTAAATTTTTCCAAGCACCTGCTGCAGCCAGTATTTTTATATTTTTTGCAATTATGATTGCAGCAATTGGGGCGCTAACTTATTTTTTACAGAGCTGGAGTGTATTGTTTTTGATAGGGCTGGTATTGGGGTTAAATTTTCTTTTTCAACATGAAATCATTGACCCTCGCAATAAAGCATATGGACTCAACTACGATAAAAAAGTAGGCCGCCCATTGTACGATCGGCAGTCACTTCAGCAATTGTGTACGCCTGAATTTATTAACCGCGATAAGGCTAACATGATCAACATCCTAGATAACTGGAAGAAAAAGCAATCTGCTGATAAGCCAGTGATGATTTTCATGAACGTAAGTGGAGGAGGATTGCGAAGTGCAACTTTCGTGATGAATGCCCTCCAGCAGCTCGATCGGGTAACAAGGGGAAAGCTGATGCAGCAAACTTTTTTAATCAGCGGGGCAAGTGGCGGAATGTTATCTGCTACCTATTTTAGAGAATTATATGCGGAAAGAAGAAAATCTAGTGCTATCAATTTACAGGCTGCTGGTTATACTGAAAATATTACACAGGACTTATTAAATCCAATATTTTCATCGATGGTAAGTCGGGACCTTTTTGCACCTGCCCAAAAATTTTCTATTGGAGCCAATCAGTATGTAAAGGACCGGGGATATGCATTTGAGGAAAAGTTGAATGTCAATACGGGGGGTATTTTGAATAAGCAATTGAAGGATTATGGAATAGATGAAAAAGCTGCCAATATTCCGCTGACAATCTTTAATTCAGTGATTACGCTGGATGGCCGAAAAATGATGATTTGTTCACAGCCGCTCAGTTTTATGATGAAGCCTTCTACATTTGCTAGCGATCAATCCTATATTCCCGATGCCGTAGATTTTACATCTTTATTTGTAAGGCAAGACCCAGGTAATATCCGCTTGCTTACCGCCTTAAGGATGAATGCTACTTTCCCTTACGTATTGCCCAATGTTTGGCTCCCAACTAATCCAGTGATTGATGTTATGGATGCGGGGATAAAAGATAATTTTGGCCAGGAAACTGCTTTGCGTTTTATAGATAATTTCAGGGAATGGATAACGAACAACAGTTCCGGTGTAATCGTGTTGCAAATAAGAGACCGGGTAAATGATTCCGGGAAGCAAACCAATCAAGCCGGCTCAATGGTGGATATGATAACCAAACCGGCTACCATCTTGGAGCATGTCTGGTATAATTTCCAAGATTTTAACCAAACGGATGAATTCGGTTATTTGCAAAGTTCGTTCGGTGTCAAGCTGAAACGCCTCACCTTTATTTATGTTCCCAAGAAAGAGGACCAGGGGGCTGCACTCAATTTCCATTTAACAGCTGCAGAAAAAAAAGATGTAATTGCTTCTTTTAATTCGGAGGGTAACCAAAAAGTGTTGGCATCGCTTGTAGCATTGCTAGGAAAATAAATTAATCAGCTTAGAAAATTTTATCCTGTAAAGCTGAAAATTCCTGGAGGGCCAATTTATCAAAAACCATTTCTTTGTTGTCTAATACTTCTCTTAGAATATCGTTGATAGTAATTACCCCTTTAAATTCATTGTCGTCGAATGCAAGTAAATAGCGAGTTTTGTGCGAGTTGAAAAGTTGCATGCATATTTCTGCAGTATCCTTCAGCGATATCAGGGGTAAAGAAGTACTCATAACTTCTTTAACGGAACAGCTATCACTGTGCAGCCCTTTTAATATTACATTTCTGCTATAGTCCCTTTCAGAAAAAATACCATAAAATGTTTCGTTGTGTTGAACAACTAGGTAGCTAAGGTTAACCGAATTCATTAGTTGTAATGCTTCTATAACCTTTGCTTCTGGGTCAATGAAATTAAATACGGGTAGTTTGTTTTGTAGAATATTTGAAACGGTTCGCATATTTCTTTACCTTTTAGTGTATAAATGAAAGCTACTCTAAGGTACTGATTTTTACAATTAACTAAACAGCTGGTCGTAATAATTTGAATGCATTGGGAATAATTTCAATGGTAAATTCTCCAGTTGTGTCGCAAGGATCACCATCTATATGGAGAGGAGCTGCATCAAGGTTTTGGATGACTAACCGGTCGGTTTGAAAGTACACTATTTCTTCTTTATGAAAGGATCGCTCATCATAGTCTTTTAATTTTCCATTGAGCACCTGCTTTAACACAGACCACAAAAACCGATGCTTTGGCATTTTTTTTACGATTACAATATCTAGCAATCCATCCGCCAGACTTGCCTTGGGGGCAATGGTAAATTGATTACCAAACTGGTTGCTATTGGCAATACTGATAAAGTAGGCGGAAGTTGTAAATGATTGATTTTTATTATTTATTTCAAAAGTCCATGGATGAACCTTGATAAAATTAATAATCGTTTGTTTAATATAAGTTGCTAATCCCCTAGATGATCGTCGCGAAAAATCATGTGCTACTTGGGCATCAAAACCTAACCCGCAGAGCATACAGCTAAAAGTATTGTTAATGTAAAAGGAGTCGATATAAGCTGCATCGCCTTTAAAAATTATATCAAGCGCCGATTCTATTTTTGTTGGAATTTTTGCAGCCAACGCCAAACCATTACCCGAACCCATTGGGATTACACCGATGTTGACAGCTTCTTTCAGTAAAGACCCTACCACCTTACTTACAGTGCCATCTCCACCGCAGATAACGATATCCGTAATCTTATCCTGCTGAATTTTTTCATTTAGAAACTGATAATTACCCGCTGCATTCGTGAATAATATCTCAAATGGGATACCTTGGAGGGTTGTTTTTTCTTCAATTTTTTTTATTAACAATCCCTTACTGCTAGTGCCGGAGATTGGATTGATGAAATAAATTATTCTACGTTGCATGTATGGTAATTACTGTCAAAGGTAGTTTAATGTCAGGTTGGTCGTTTCAATTGGTGTTGGCAGTCGTAAAAAATTATCTGCTACCATCTAATTAATGCGCTGGCCCAAGTAAATCCACTTCCGAATGCGGCTAAGCAAACTAGGTCGCCCTCTTTAATTTTCCCTTGTTCCCATGCTTCACATAGGGCAATAGGAATGGATGCAGCGGTAGTATTGCCATATTGCTGAATGTTATTAAATACTTGATGGTCTTGCAGTTCCAGTTTTTGTTGTACAAATTGGCTGATGCGTAAATTGGCCTGGTGAGGAATTAGCAGGTTCAGGTTAGCAGTGGTTAATCCGTTTGCAGACAGCGCTTCTTTAATTACTTCCGGAAATTTTACGATTGCTTTTTTAAATACAGCCGGACCATCCATAAAGGGGAAATTTTGCGCCTGTTCAATCATTTCTTTGCTCATAAACATTTCGCCAATTTCGGCAGCTGCATAATTCGCTACTTTTTCTTTGACCCAATGGTTGGCATGGGTACCTGGATTGTACATGGC
>CANJDY010000102.1 GCA_947472635.1 Chitinophagaceae bacterium | reverse complement strand
TTACTTGGTACCCAGCGTTATTTTTACTGCTATGCTGGTTCTCATCCAATTGGATCCACAGATAGGAGAGCGGATCGGGTGAGTTATTGAAGTAGGTGATGGTTTCTTTCCCATTCAATTTACGATTGGGTTCATCCAGTTCGCAAACAATATCATAGTCGCAGCGCTGTTGCCAATATCTTGGACCAGGTGCACCACTTGCAGTTCTGTATTCGTTGGGTGTAGAAAGGATTGTACCCAATTGTTCAAAGCGATTTCCATGGTTACTACCCGGATTGTTTTTAATATCCTGTGCATGGCTGCAAAAGGAAAAGGCAAATAAAATGGAAAGTAAAATTATTTTTTTCATAGTTGTAAAATTTATATTTATCAGTATACAATCATTCGTATTTTTTGTCTTTTTATATTTTGCTTCGGTAAAGCAGTACAAAAATATTAAGGGCAATACCTAAGTTACAAAGGCCATCTTTCTGCAGCCATTTTGAGGGCAATGACAATGGCAAATCCCGATAATGCACCTATCCACCATCGTCTATTGAGCCCTATTTTATTAACCCAGCAATAGCAAGTTAATAAAACCATTGATACCACAGCGATTTGACCAACCTCCAGTCCAAAATTAAAACTAATCAGTGGCATGGCAATATCCTGACTTTTTGCCAACATAAAACGAATGGTATTCGCAAAGCCCATTCCATGTATCAATCCAAACAATAAAGCTAGCAAATAGTTAGCCTTAAATGACGATACCTTTATTTGGGGTACCAATAGGTTAAATGTACCAGTAAAAACGATGGTACAAGGAATGAGGAACTCTACCCATTTTTCATTAAAGCGTATTAAATCATACACACTCAAGGCCAATGTAAGCGAATGGCCAATAGTAAATGCTGTGACCAAAACGAGTACATTTTTCCAGTTTCCAACCAAATAAATGGCTGTCAATGCAATGATAAACATCAGGTGGTCAAGTGCATCCCAACTAATGATATGACTCCAGCCAGTTCTAAAGTAAAATACAAAATCACTCATGTGTAATTAGTTGGCAGTTTGTTGTTAATTTTGTTTTTTTCAAATATCCTTCATCATAGGGGAAACAGCTAATTCTTTGTTTAAATGGCATCTATACTTTATAAATGGTTACTTGCATTTGTTTTAACCAATTTCGGTGCCAATCATCATCCGATTTTTGTGACTGTAACAGAGATTGAGTACAATGCGAACGAAAAAACATTGGAAATTAGTTGTAAAATTTTTGTCGATGATTTTGAAAAATCATTGCGAAAAAAATACAACACAAAAATTGATCTGCAAGATGCAAAGTTAAAAGCTGAAATGAGCCGCTTGGTCAACGATTATTTACAAAAGCATTTATCTATTTCGGCGGATGGGAAAAAAGCGAATTTGCAATTTTTGGGATTTGAGTTGCAGGAGGAAGCTATGATTTGTTATTTTGAAGCAAAAGATATTTCAAAGCTCGTAAAAATAGAATTGGTAAATAATATTCTTTACGAAGAAAACGCTCAGCAAATGGGCATTATTCACGTCATGGTAAACGGTGTTCGTAAAAGCAGTCGGCTGAATAATCCGGATGAGAAAGTGACTTTTTCGTTTTAAATAACTGGAGTAAAAATCCACACCGGCATCAATTGAATAGTCAGTCATTATTCTTCCATGTTGTCCTTTAATTCTTCGGAGATCTTTACAATTAATTTGTCGATTCGCTGACCGTCCATATCTACAATCTCAAATTCAAAACCGCGCCATTCAAACGTTTCACCGGTAGCAGGAATTCGTTCCAATTCGTGAAGTACAAAACCTGCAATGGTGTCAAATTCATGCTCTCCTTCATTCATCCATTCTGTTTTTTCAAAACGGCTTAAAAAATCATAGAAAGTAATTTGAGCATCCACCAAATAGCTTCCATCACTGCGTTTAACAATTTCGTATTCCTCCTGGCCTGTTTGTGGTACATCACCTACAATAGCTTCCAAAATATCATTGAGCGTTAGCATCCCTTCTAGAGTGCCATATTCGTTTACAATAAAACAGCTATGAATTTTGGTTTGCTTTATTTTTTCCAGTACCTGGTAAGCGCTATTGTTTTCAGGAACAAAGAGGGCTGGTTTGGCAAGATCCTTTAAAGAGGTTCCACTAGGCGCTTTTAATAAATCTTTGATATAGATAATCCCCTTAATATCGTCCACGGTTTTATCACATACCGGATAGGTAGAATAGTTGATTTGACCATGTTGTTCGGTGATTGTCTGAACGGTGTCAAGTATGTCAAACCAAACAATTTCAGTTCGGTGGGTCATAAGCGAGGTGATATTTCTATCCCCTAAATGGAAAACCCGTTCTATAATATCTTTTTCCTCCTCTTCTATTGTACCATGTTCGCTACCTTCAGTTATCATAGCTTTGATTTCTTCTTCCGTAACTGCATTGTCGGAGGAAGCTTTAATATTGAAAAGTTTAAAAATAATTTTGGTAATATTATTCAGCAACCAAACAATCGGGTAGGCAACAGAGGATAAAAAATTCATGGGCCCTGCTACCACCCGGGCAATTTTTTCAGCTTTTAATAATCCAAGTCGCTTGGGTACCAATTCTCCAAAAATAATGGATAAAAAAGTCACCAATATTACAATCAAAACGGTAGATAAGGTGCCGGCATAGGGTTGCAAAAAATTTATTTGTTCAAGGAAAGGCTTCAGATAAGTGCTGAATTTTTCTCCTGAGTATACCCCCGTTAAAATAGAGATAAGCGTAATGCCAATTTGAGCAGTTGACAAAAATTTGTCGGGATTTTCTGTAAGGTGCAAGGCCGCTTTTGCTTTTAGATCACCTTTGTTGCCCATACTTTCTAGCCTGCCTTTTCTTGCACTTACTAATGCAATCTCGCTCATTACAAACAAAGAATTTAAAAAGATAAGCAGCAATAAAATTAAAATTTCCATTTTGAGAGTATTATTAAATCATGATTTTTTTTGGTTCTTACTATATGCAACAAGCAATTTTAATTTATCTAACTTTTTATTTTATATTAATGAGTGCAAATTTTTCTACTACAGTTGCTCTTTTTTCTGGATTAATGAATGTTAAAGATAGTCTTGTTACTGGGTAATCATAGCCGCTATAGAGTAACGTATATGCCTTTCCGTTTTCTTTTATTGTTTGCAAGTTTTTTTCGTTTGTTAAGATATAATCCCCAGATGATATTTGATTCAATGAATCTTTCTGACCTATAATTCCCTTAGCATAAAAGTGAAGACTTCTCCATATTGTATATTGATATGTAAAGGTTCGTTGGATAGGGATATTGTTTTTTGAAATCCATTTACCTACGGTACTGCCTACCTGAAAATTTAATAAAGAAGGATAAAAAAAAGCATTAAGGAAAAGATTTAAGCCAATTGAGGTATAAAGACAAATCACCAAAAGTGAATGACCAGGATTTTTGATTTTAAAAAATAGGATAATCAATCCAATGAATACCACTATGGCAATGCATGATGTAAGCAGACTAATCGATTCAAAGGGCCAAATCAATAAAGTAATTAAAATTAGCCAAAGTAAAATGAATAAAATAAAATGAAAGTAAAGTAATGGGTTAATTATTTTCCTGTGTTTATTTTCTGATAATAAATCATTGATAAATCTTGCAGTAATTATTGCTGCAAATGGAAATGCAACAAAAATGTAATGGGGCAATTGAAATTTACTTATCCCTAGTGAAAGATAAGTCAATAGGAATCCGCCAACAGTAATTCCTTCTTGATTTTCAGAAAGAAAAAATTGTTGTTTTATTATTTCTTTTATTTGAATGAAAGATGCAAATAAGAATAGAATAATCCAGGGTAAAAAAGACCAAAGCATATTTTGTAAAAGGAAGAAAATGTTACTGTTGTTATCCCATGTTGATTCGCCGGTAATTCTTCCAAAGCTTTGGGTCCAATAAAAAAATTTCAATCCGGAAACATTTTTTCCTCCGTTCACTAATTTCTCGGGGTGCATATCAAATTGTTGGTATAAACCCCAGCTCATTGGAATTAAGCATATTACAATTACAATTGCTCCAAGTATATATTGCCATTTAAAAAGCAGTGAAAATTTTCTTTGAAGTAAAATATGTGACCCAAACGCAAATATTGGAACGATTAATGCGATTGGCCCTTTGGTCATCATTCCAAAAGCTATACCGGCACAGCCTATTATGAAATGAGTCAATTTTTTTTTCTGAAACCATTCTGCAAGTTGCCAGATACTGAATATGACCCAACTCATTAAAATGGTATCGGTTCTTACATCATGATTCATTAAAATAAAACCCTGGCAGGAGGCTAATATTATTGCAGATAATAGGGATGTATTTTTTTCATAAAACAAGCGGGAAAGTTTGTAAGTAGATAATACTGCCAGTGCAGCAAATAAGAATGACGGTAACCGATAAGCAAAATTATTAATGCCAAATAATTTTAGACTTACTGAACTTATCCAGAAAAGAAAGGGAGGCTTGTCTAGGTAATCCATTCCTAAATCATATAATTGAAGATAATGCCCATTAGCCATCATTTCTCGGCTCATGGAAGCATATTGTGCTGCATCAATATCCATAATGTCAATTCCAAAACCGATTATGCAAATTAAAGCAAGTAAAGTAAAAATTATATATATGTATTTACTAGCTATCATAATTTATGTTAATGAAATCAATCCCATTTTTTTAGTAAAAATCTTTGCGCTAAAATATCCTGCCGCGCATCCAACTATTGCTCCTCCTAAAATGTCAAATGGATAATGGACACCTACATAAACTTGTGCGTATGAAATCAAGGCAGCCCATATAAAAAATAAATAAGTATAATTCCCCCAGATATTGCGCATGGTAATGTAAATAAACATCGCAATGCCAAAATGATTGGCTGCATGAGATGAAGTAAAACTTCCATTTTGTCCGCAGTTTGAAATAAGTAAACGGATCGTATCAATCATTTCTACATCATTACATGGTCTTTTCCTTCCAATCAATGGTTTAATAATTCTGCTGCTAATGATATCTGTGGTAGTTGCAGTTAATCCCATTCCAATTATCCAGGTCAACGCTTTTTTTGGAAAGTTGTAAATTGCATATAGAATAAAAAAAAGATAGAGCGGAATCCATACTAATGGCTCACGAAAAAATGGTAGTATAGTATCAAATAATGAATTAGCAGAAGTTTGATTGATTTTAGTAAACAACCATTTGTCGAAGTCTATGAGCTTTTTAAACATAAAATTGCTGATTCCTGGTTTATAAAATAAATAAGGAACTGTTCGTATTAACTTAGTTATTTAGCATAAAAGGGTAGAGAAATTGAACTTTTTTATTAAACTGCGCTACATTTTGTTAAAAATACAGGTTTTTTATTAAAATGAACAAATCCAATGCTTTCCAGGGGCAGATTCACTTAACCTATGCTACCGTTAATTAATTTGGTTTGGACTCTATTCCAAGCAATATTGTTGATTTTTTATTAAACAGTAGTTTTAAAGTTATAATTTGCAGCCTTGTAAAATCCTATGTTTACTTGTTTTAATTCACTAGACATCATTTCAACTTTCTAATTTCAATGAACAAACTTTCAATTGTGATACCTGCCTATAATGAGGCTGAAACTATTTATGAAGTGCTTCAAAAAGTATTGGCTGTTGAGTTACATGAGGGATTTCAAAAAGAAATATTACTTGTAAATGATTGTTCAACTGATCGAATGGAAGAAGTGATTCATGAATTTATTGCTTCTAATAAGGGTGCAGAAATTAAATACTTTAAACACGCGGTTAATCAAGGCAAAGGGGCTGCAATACATACTGGAATTGCAGCAGCAACTGGCAGTTATATTATCATCCAGGATGCCGATCTTGAGTACGATCCATCAGAGTATAAAATATTATTTGAGCCCATTATGAAAGGAAGTGCAGATGTTGTTTTTGGAAGCAGATTTATAGGTGGCAAGCCACATAGAATTTTATTCTTTTGGCATACAATAGGGAATAAACTTTTGACCTTTATCTCCAACTTGTTTTCAAATTTGAATTTAACCGACATGGAGACATGCTACAAATTGTTCAGAGCTGATATTATAAAATCTATTCAATTAAGTGAAAAACGCTTCGGATTTGAACCGGAGATAACTCAAAAAATTGCCCGTATTAAAGGAATTCGAATTTATGAAGTTGGTATTTCATATTATGGACGCACGTATGAAGAAGGAAAGAAAATTAATTGGAAGGATGGATTCAGAGCGTTGTTTTGTATTTTAAAATATGGCTTATTTAAAATGTGATTTAACTGTATAGTGATTTTGAAATAAATAAAAATATTTACTTGAATTTAATTGCTTCGACCTGATTTTTCTTTTTTACAATACGAATAATTAAGTATGCTTTTAAAATTAAGGATTCCCAAAACGATTCAATGGATTATACAATTGTTTTTGATCTTCCTGTCAATATTTACTGGCTTTCGGCTGCTAACTTTATTTTTTTTCAAGCCTGCTAACTTAGAATTTTATTCTTTATTTTCATCTTTCTGGCTAGGTTTAAAATATGATTTGCGTTGGATAGCGTTGGTATTGCTTCCAATCGCTTGTATTTCTTTATTCCCGAAATTTTCGCCTTTTTATTCTGAGCGGTGTAAAAAAGGATGGGCTATTTATTTGGCGGTTGTTATCCTGTTACTGTTATTTTTCTTTGGTGCTGATTTTGGTCATTTTGCTTATGTCAGTACCAGATTGAATGCCAGTGCACTGAATTTTGCGGAGGATGCCATCATATCCTTTGAAATGCTTTGGCAAAGCTATCCTATGGTTTGGATTTTAGCTGGTTTGGCGGGTGCGGTAGCGATGATGGTATGGATATTTAGAAAAACACATGTCAGTGTAGAGGAGCAAAATATCAATGTGCATAAATTTACCTATCGACGAAGCTGGCACTCTGCGGCGATTGTTCTATTGGGATGGTTTGTTTTTGGCTTTTTAAATTTCACGCCATTGCGCTGGAGTGACGCCTTTACCCTCAATGATAATTTCAAAAGCTACCTAGCGCTAAATCCTTTACAAAATTTTTTCACTACCCTCCGATTTCGAAAGCCAGTTTTTGATCAGGATAAGACAAGGCATTATTATAGTACCATCTATAATTTTTTGCAATTGGATAAAAAAAGTACAAAAAAAAATACGTACGAACGGATCATACATCCAAGTAGCAGTGCATTGGAAAGCAGGCCGAATATTGTGTTGATAATTTGTGAAAGTTTTAGCATGTACAAAAGTTCAATGAGTGGTAACCCGCTCAATAGCACTCCTTTTTTTAATGAGCTTTCCAAGAAGGGTATTTTTTTTAATCGTTGTTTTTCTCCCACCTTTGGAACGGCCAGGGGAGTGTTTGCTATATTAACCGGCATCCCGGATGTACAGTTGTCTAAATTTAGCACCCGAAATCCACAGTCGCTCAACCAATATACTATTGTCAATAGTTTTGAGGGGTATAGTAAAATGTATTTTATTGGGGGAAGCAGCGATTTTAATAATTTTAGTGGATTGATACACAATATCAATGACGTGCAAATTTTTGAAGAAGGTAAATTTTCTTCCCCCAAATTAAATGTCTGGGGCATCAGTGATAAAAATTTATTTTTGGAAGCCGATCAGGTGATGAAGCAACAAAACACACCGTTCTTTGCCATCATTCAAACATCCGACAATCACCGACCCTATTCCATTCCCTTGGATGAACAGGGGTTTACTCCAGAAAAGGTATCCGATGAGGAGCTAAATAAAAATGGATTTGAATCAGCTGAGGAATTCAACGCTTTTTGCTATACAGATTATTGTTTTAGTAAATTTATGGAAGCAGCCCGTACATCTGCCTATTTTGATAATACCATTTTTGTTTTTGTGGGAGATCATGGTGTAGAAGGTAATGCAGGGTCCGTGTATCCCAAAGTATGGACAGAGCAGCGGTTAAATGATGAACATGTTCCACTTTTATTTTATGCACCTGCATTGTTGTCTCCCCAGAGAAGAGAAGAAACTGTTTCCCAGATTGATTTGTTGCCAACGCTTGCCAATATGGTTTTTCAACCTTTTACGAATAAAACACTGGGAAGAAACTTACTCAATACCAATGACAAGGAACATGCTGCATTTATTATTCATCATGATGAAGGGAAAATTGGTGTGATCAGTAATGATTATTATTACTCAAAAAACTTGTGGATTAATAAGGAGGAGTTGGTACCAGTAAGAAATGGCTTGCCCATTTTATCGGTTGCTCAAATTGATTCTGCTAAGCAGCATCTGTCTGAATTGACTTCTGCTATTTATGAAACAGCCAAATGGATGTTGATGAATAACCACGGCAAGTAGTAGGTAGGTAACAACGATTGTTGATTGATTACTTTTTAGTCGCAATCACTATGAGCCTGGGTGATTGAATCATATCATAGGCTGCAAAATTATAATCGCCTAACACTTCTTGTATTTGTAATCCTTGGT
>CANJDY010000101.1 GCA_947472635.1 Chitinophagaceae bacterium | reverse complement strand
CCACCTGCGAAAATGCCTTTTTGTTACTTAAATTTTATGAGTATACCGGGGATAAAAAATTTCTCGTGCACATTCCTGATGCCATCAAATGGCTGGAAGAAACCAAACTTCCTTCCAATCAAATTGAAGGAATGCGTACTCACCCAACTTTCGTAGAAGTTGGTACCAATAAGGCATTGTATGTTCATCGTAAGGGTTCGAATGTAATTTTTGGGAGTTATTTTACAGATTATAATGATAAGAATTTATTGTCGCACTATTATGGGAAATGTCAAGTTCAGTTAGAGGGGTTAAAATCCGAATTCAAGCGGGTGTCTTCCCTTTCTGTTGAAGAGGCGACCAAAAATTCTCCTATAAGAGTGGATAATTTTAAAGGAGTGGGTACACCTCAACGCTTTTATGATTTGAACAGGGATGCCTTTGCCGGAGTACCCTCTGATTCAGCAGTCAAAAAAATCATTCAATCGATAGATGTTCAAAATCGTTGGTTATCCAAACATGCCTTTATCAGCAATCCTTATATTGGCGATGGTAAAAACCAGGAACTTACCAACAAATTTGCTAGTACCCATGTGGGTGACGAAACGGATACATCACCTTTTATAGACACTTCAGATAGTCTTTATATTTCGACGGGTGAATACATAAGAAAAATGGACTGGTTGATCAACTATTTAAAATTGAATAAACCCAAAAAATAAATTCTGATGAGTAAGAAAAGTATCTCTTGGAAATTATTACTGACGGCTATTTCTTTTCTTTTTATTCAACTGGGTGTGTCGGCTCAGGTGAGCAAGGCCAATATAAATGATCGACCTGTTTTTAATGGTGATCATTTAATTTACCAAGGGAGAAAAATACCCCTTGGTAACAAAGCATTTTATATAGATGGGCAACTTTCTGCATCCGAAGTTGCAAAAAACCCTTATGTATTCAATTCTGTCAATGAGGCAGTCAAACATCTTACAGATGGCAAAGAGGGAGACCCGATGGTACTTTATATCGCACCCTATGTTTATTGGATCGACAACCCGGATGACCCTGCCATTCGTGTTTCCAAAACCGGCAGTTCACCATTTGGGCTTGAAATTAAATGTGAGTGGTTGAGGTTCTATGGGCTTGCAGAAAATGCCAACAATATTGTTCTTGCCAGCAATAGGGGGCAAACAATGGGCGCCAAAGGAAATTTCACCATGTTTAATATTTCGGGTCAAGGAACCAGTGCAGAAAATATCACTTTTGGAAACTACTGTAATATTGATCTTGACTACCCGTTACTACCCGCGTTAAGTAGAAAAAAAAGAGGCTCGGCAATTGTTCAGGCGCAGCTTGTATTTTGTAATGGTGATAAATTGGTTGCCCGAAATACGCGTTTTGTTAGCCGGCTAAATTTATGCCCATTCTCTGGTGGCAAGCGTGTCCTTTTTGATCGGTGCCACTTTGAATCAACGGATGATGCTTTAAATGGTACGGCCATTTATTTGAATTGCACGTTAGATTTTTATAGTGGAAAACCATTTTGGGGTACCTCCGGAACAGGAGCTATTTTTTTTAATTGTAATATCAAGTCGTTTACAAGGGGGGAGCAATATTTTACCAAAAGCGCAGGACAGGTCGCTGCAATCGATACCCGCGTTGAAACTGAAACAGCCACCTACCTTGGCTGGAGGGATTTACCTTCCAATGAGTCGCGAAATTATCAGTACCAGATTCAATTCAATGGTAAACCTATTTCAGTGGGAACACATCATCCCTCCTCCACAGTTGATATGAACAATAAATCGCTGTTAGATGCATACAGATTGGTATTTCAGGGAAAGGTAATTTATAATACCTATAATCTTTTGCGTGGTAATGATGATTGGGATCCGATGGGTATAAAAGACCTGGTGCTAGCTGCTGAAAAACAAGAAGGTAAATCCTATACAAATCTTGCCACCCAATTGATAATTTCCCCGACAAAGGATTCAATAGAAACAGGTAAAAAAAGTATTTCATTACATAGTAGAGTAAATAAATTTGGCAATTTCGAATTAAAAGGAGTGGCCGTTACCTGGAAAATAGCACCAGAATATGCATCGCTTGTTGAATTAAAAATCAATACTGACGGAACTTGTGAGGTTATTCCAACCAATAAAAATGACGATGTTAAAAAGGTGATTATTACGGCATCAACTTCTCAAGGTCTTGAGTCTGCAAGTGTTTTGTATGTGTCGCCTGCTGTAATAGAAGCCCCGAAATTTATTTCATTGCCTCAGTTAAAGATGTCAAATGCTGGTAAAATTTTTCTCGAGTATCAATTGGATATGAAGTTAAAGGACCAGTCATTGGTTAGTTGGTTTCGATGCACCGATGCGAATGGTAGTAACCCGATTGAAATTCAAGTGTCTAGTATGAACCTACCCAAACTGGACTATGTACTATCTTCCGGAGATGTCGGTTATTACATTATGGCAAAGGTATTGCCCAAACATAGTCGTTGCAATGCCGGCGAAGCGGTTACTACAATTACTGGGAAATCAGTTTCCAAAATGGACGTAAAAGCAAATGATCATAAAATGATTGTTGACTTTAAGAATTTCTCATCAAAATATCAACCTGAAATAAAACCAGGTTTTTGGACGCTGGATGCTTTTGCCCCCGTCGATACAAATGAAGAGAATTGGATAGCAGACAATAGCAGTGATCCTTGGCGGTATGGATTAGGTGAAAATATTGCAAGCGATCCAGGATTTATCCAAGCCACCAAAGGAGCTCGATTGCGTTTTACACCTGTAAGCTCGGTATTGGGTGATATGAAGATTTCTTTTACCGCAATACCTGATAAAACAGCGGGACAGGGATTTAGCAGTGCCAGAGCGCAGTATATGGATGTTTTTATTAAGATGGATACAAAAAATTTAAATGGTTTTGCATTACGTTTGATACGTACCACCAAATACCACGATGCTATTGATTTTGTATTGATGAAATATGAGCAGGGAAATGCAATTGCAATTGGTGAGCCTGTATCAACTAGCTGCTATCGTCCGAACTGTCGCATTTCTTTGGAGGTAAAAGGCAACCAATTGATAGCCCATGCTGAAACGGCTGCCCAATATTATATTGAACCTGGCAGACAGGAAGTAGTACAGGAAGTGAATATGGTGGCTGCAATAAAACCCAGTCCATTCGGGGGTGTTGGATTTCAACATACGGGCACGGTTAGGGGCGGGGCTACTTTAATTAAAGACCTAGTGATTGAGTGGAAATAATCCTTAGGCATTGATTATATTCCCTACAGCTGCTTTTGTTTACAAATTAATTTGCGTGATACCATGAAAATAAAAATTCACTCTTGTCTAAAACTGACTGCTATTTTTTTAGGAGTGGTTTGTGCTACAAAAATATTTGCTCAAAATGAGCCGGGGCCAATCTCGCCGATTCAGATAGCAAAAGATGGGCAGTTAAGTTACCATGTAGATACCAATGGAGATCGGGTTCCTGATTTTTCTTATTGCGGTTTTATGGCTTCAGAAAAAGCTATTCCGGACGTTGCGGTAAAACTAATAGTACCCGCTATAAATGGCGATGCTACTCAACAAATTCAAAGGGCCATTGATTATATTTCTTCGCTCCCATTAGATAGGGAGGGATTTCGGGGAACAGTTCTTTTAGGAAAAGGGGTATTTACGGTAGCCGGATCATTGATTATTCGCAACTCTGGTGTGGTTTTGCGTGGGAGTGGATGTGGTGAAAAGGGAACAGTACTAGTGGGCACAGGTTTCGATCGAGAAACATTGATTCGTATTACGGGTGTTAATGACCGGAAGTCTGAAAAGGCGCTTGACCTTACCAATATTTTTTTTCCGGTGAATTCAACCATCTTAACTTTTAAAAACAAACATTCCTTTAAGTTGGGAGACCAGGTTGTTGTTACTCGTCCGTCAACTAAAGATTGGCTAAAAAAAATTGGCGCTGACAAAATCGGTATTTATGTAGACTACACGCTTACCAAATGGGATGCGGGCGATTTTGACCAACACTGGTATCGAAGAGTAATTGCTGTAACGCCTGAATCCATCACCATTGATGTTCCCCTTACGAATTCATTGGATCCTCAATATGGCGGCGGCAATGTAGCGAGTTACAGCTGGGCAGGCCAGATTAATAAAGTGGGAGTTGAGAACTTGCAATGTATATCATCATATGATAGCTCTAACAGCAAAGATGAGAATCATAGGTGGATGGCCATTACGATGGACAATGTTACAGATTCATGGGTGCGCAGAGTAGTTGCTAAAAATTTTGTAAGCTCTGCCGTATCTATCTGGGAAACCGCTCAGCGAATTACGGTAGAAGATTGTAAATCGCTAGCACCCATCGGTGAAACGGGTAATTATAGGCGTTATTCTTTTCACACTATTGGTCAGCAGATATTGTTTCAACGTTGTTATGCAGAGTACGGCTACCACGCTTTTTCAGTTGGGTTTACTGCATCTGGTCCAAATGCATTTGTACAATGTTATTCCTTTATGCCTTTCAATTTTAGTGGTGCAATTGGCGGATGGTCAACAGGTATTTTGTTTGACAAACTCACTGTTGATGGTGGTGTCATTAGTCTCGCCTATCGTGATGTAGATGGACAAGGCGGCGGATGGAGTACAGCTAATTCACTTTGTTGGCAATGCCGGGCTGCACAAATTCATTTACCTGCTCCCCCTACTGCACAGAATTGGGCATATGGCAGTTGGGCACAGGGGTACGGGAATGGACACCACGAATTAGAACATGCTTTCCTCAAGCCAGAAAGTTTTTATTATGCGCAGCTAGAACAGCGAATGGGAAAAAAATCTCTTGAAGAAAATAAATTACTAGTCTACGATTCGAAGCCAACTTCTGCACCATCGATTGAATTGGCTGCACAATATACTCAACGTTCTAAATTTCCCGATTTGATAATGGATAAATGGATTGATGAAATGATTGAAAAATATCCAATTGCTTCTGAAGTCTCAGATTCTAAATTAATTTCGGAGATTGTTTTTCCAATGGCACCGAAAGTCGTTGATAATGCACCTATTCTTTCTATCAAAAATGGTTGGATTGTAATGGGAAATCAGGTGGCTGCTGGAAAAAGAAACCGCACTTCTATGTGGAAAGGAACAACTCGGCCCAGTGAATTGAAAAATCCTGCGCCCAATCTTGTACGTTTTGTTCCTGGAAGAATAGGAAGGGGGCTTACCGATGATTTGGATACACTCGTCAATGACATGATCGGTAATCATGTGTTGATGATGCAAAATTTCCCTGCACTCTGGTACGAGCGCCGGCGAGATGACCACGCAAGAACTCGAAGAGCGAATGCAGATGTTTGGACTCCGTTCTATGAGCAGCCATTCAGCCGAAGTGGAAAAGGAGAAGCTTTTGACCGGCTAAGCAAATATGATATTACTAAGTGGAATACCTGGTATTGGCTTAGACTCAAAAGGTTCGCAGACCTTTCGGATCAAAAAGGGCTTCTATTTTTGGAAGAACATTATTTGCAACACAATATTATTGAAGAAGGTGCTCACTGGGCAGATTATCCTTGGCGGACAGCCAATAATATTAACCAAACAGGTTTTGCAGAATACCCTGCCCTAGCGGGAGATAAGCGAGTTTATATGGGGGAGGAGTTTTATGATACAACCAATTTAGTAAGAAAAAAATACCATGAGGAATATATTCGTAAAAGCCTGGAAAATTTTAAAGACAATACGAACATTATTCACCATCTAGGAATGGAGTATACAGGGCCATTGCATTTTGTAAAATTCTGGTTGGATGTTATCAACCAGTGGGAAAAGGAAAATCATAAAAAAGTTTTGGTAATGCTTCCGGGCACTAAAGATGTACAGGATTCCATTTTGGCTGACCCAAAAATGGCTGCAATAGTAAATGCAATAGATGTTGTACAATGGCAATACCGAAAGGATAGCAGTCTGTATTCACCACCGGGTGGAGTGAGTCTTACGGAAAGACAATTCGCGCGTATTCTTGAGGTGGGTGAAACTTCTTTTGAGCAGGTTTATAGAGTAGTGAGGGAGTTTCGTGCCGCCTATCCTGATAAAGCAATCTTGTATACAAGACGCGGTGTTAAATTCTCTGAGTGGGCTTCATTTATAGGAGGTGGATCACTTGCCGCAATTCCTGTTATTGCCGATAAGAAATTCTTTGAGGATGCTGTTGGTATGGAAAATATGCCCAATGAAAAAATGTCCCCAAAACAATATGTGTTAGGCAAAAAAGGAGTTGGATACATTGTTTTTTGTGAGAACTCAAAATTGACTCTAGATCTATCAAAAGACAAGTCCAACTATACTCTACAATGGATTAATCCTTCTACGGGAGAAATAATTCCAACAAAGAAACATGTTTCCGGGGCAGTCATACAAAATTTTGAGGCGCCATTGAAGGGCCCTGTTGTAGCTTGGGTCAGTAGAAATACAAAAAAATAAAGTAAAAAAAATCGGATGTATAAATTAAAAATCCTCTTCTTCTTATTTTTCGGAATATTTTTATTTCCAACATTTTCGCAGGTAAAACCCTTGAAAATAGAAGCAGCGGTAAAGGAAACCATGTTAAAGGCTACCCAATTTATGGTAGAAAAAGCAAGTGTAAACGGAGGCTATGTATGGTATTATTTACCCGACTTTTCCCGTCAATGGGGCGAAATGGAGGCTTACAAAACCATGATCTGGTTACAACATCCTGGGACCATCAGTATGGGACATCTTTTTCTGGATGCATATCAAGTAACTGGGAATGATTATTATTATCAGGCTGCAAAAAATGCAGCAGCAGCAGTCATTTGGGGGCAAAGTCACGAAGGCGGATGGAATTACATGATTGATTTTGCAGGGGATCGCTCCTTAAAACAATGGTACAATACTGTTGGAAAAAATGGATGGCGTTTGGAAGAATTTCAACATTATTATGGCAATTCAACTTTTGATGACAATATTACATCTGATGCTGCTCGTTTTTTGTTGCGGATGTATCTCGAAAAACTCGACCCTGCCTACAAGCCTGCTCTCGATAAGGCCATTGATTTTATTTTAACAAGTCAATACCCGCTCGGCGGATGGCCTCAGCGTTATCCATTAAAATATGATTATAATAAAAGTAACCATTTGGATTATTCGTCTTATTACACTTTCAATGATGAGGTAATCTGGGAAAATATCCATTTTCTTATTCAGTGTTATGAAACTTTGGGAGAAGAACGTTTTCTAGATCCCATTTTGCGAGGGATGAATTTCTATCTCATAGCTCAGGATGCTAGTGGCGCATGGGGAAATCAATACAATATGGCCCTTCAACCAATGGGTGCAAGAACTTATGAGCCTGAAGGATTGGTTACACCCATAACCTGCCTGAATGCTATGCAATTGATTACCTTTTATAAATACACGGGTAACCCAAAATTCCTTCTTCCTGTATCCAAATCTATTGAATGGCTGGAGCAAACTCGGCTGCCAGCTAGTTTAACAGATGATGGAAAGTACACCCATCCTTATTACATTGATAAACAATCAGGCAAATCAATCTATGTTCACCGAAAAGGGCCGAATGTTTCTTATGGATATTATTATTCAGATAGTAATCCTGAGAATCTTATTGCACATTCAAAAGGTAAAAGAAATGTTCCTCTTGAAATGTTAAAGACAGCTTATAATCTAGCAAAATCGATTAGCTCTGATACACTAACTAAATTTTCTCCTTTGCTGCCATTTGCAATACAGGTGCCAGGGAATCCACAAAAAAAGTACAATCTTAATAGAGATGATTTTGAAGAAGTGCCTAGTTTGGATAAAGTAAAGCAAATAGTGAGTTCGTTAGATGAACAGAAACGCTGGTTGACAAAACATGCAATGATTAGTCATCCTTTTATTGGGGATGGTAAAAATCAAGAGCTTACCAGCCAATATTCAGGCACTTATGTGGGTGATAAAACCGATACTTCTCCTTTTCGAGATAGTTCAGATCAGCAATATATTTCAACGGGAGATTATATTCAAAATATGAGATGGTTAATCAATTTCTTGCATGCTACAGTAAAGTAATCGATTTATTTGCTGCTAACCCTGGGCGGATTCATTTTTGTAATCTATTGTGAATGAATCTATGGGAACGATTGCGTAAATATATACGGAGTGATTGAAAAAGTTAAAAAAACGTTATCTTATCTTTACCATACGGTTGCGTGTTTTGAACTTGTTTTCAGAGCATTATCTGTTTTAAAATTAAAACTAATATTATTATGCGAAAATTAATTTCCGAAAGGGGAGGGAGCTACACACCCTTTTACCTTACCAGTGCGATTCGACCAAAAATCATCGCTTTTCTGGTACTTGTTTTTTGTCTCAATGGTTTTCAGTATTCCGCTAATGCAACCCCGCTTTCAAACGGGCTAATCATTACGGGAAAAGTTTCTGGATCTACCGGTAGTCCAATTGAGGGCGCTACGATTGTAGAAAAAGGTGCTAAAGCTTCTGTTATTTCAAAAGCCGATGGAAGCTTCTCTATCACTGTTTCCAAAGAGAATGCGGTTTTGGTGATTTCTCATATTG
>CANJDY010000100.1 GCA_947472635.1 Chitinophagaceae bacterium | reverse complement strand
CACCTCCCAATATACGTTCCTATCAACCACTGGGTGATTTATTTATCAATTTTCACTGGAAAGGAGCGCCCACTAGCTATCAACGTTCATTAAATATTCAAACAGGAATTGCTACAACTGAATACACGATTGATGGCAATAAAATTGTACAAGAAATTTTTGTATCCGCTCCGCAAAATATGATGGTCATTAGCATTCAATCAGAAAAACCATTTGATGCCGATATGCTTTTGTCTCGTCAATTTAATGCAGATTATGAAACCGGCGGAAATAAAAATAGAAAAATCGATGGCATCTCGTTAGGGGAAAATTATTTCCAATTTCAAAATGGGTTATCTTATTATACTGGCCAAATCATTGATCCTGTTTCAGTAGCACAAGGTCCGGCTGGTAAGCATATGCGCTATGCAGCTGCTATGAAAATTATTTCACATTCTGGTGTTCAAACCCCCATTGTGTCAGATACTGCAACGGGCTTTCAATTGGTGGGTACAAAAAATCTGGTAATGGTAATAACAGGAGCAACAG
Organism: Chitinophagaceae bacterium; assembly: GCA_947472635.1. The sequence continues at coordinate 8,104 of CANJDY010000100.1, read as the reverse complement.
ATTATAATATCAACAAATTAGATATGGATCGTTCAATCAATCCATTAGCTACTTGTAAACAAATTTTCGCTAAAGCGAGTAGCTACAATGCAGCATCACTCAAGAAAATGCATATACAAGATCATGCGTCTTTTTTTAATCGAGTATCGTTTTCACTAGGAGATGACATCAACAGTCAATATCCAACGGATGAACGATTAGCGCATTTGCGTGATGGGAAAATTGACAATGGCTTAGTTGCTTTATACTATCAATATGGTCGTTATTTATTAATGGGATCTGCTAGAAAGCCAGGTCGATTACCTGCTAACCTGCAAGGAATTTGGAATGATTTATACGATGCGCCTTGGAATGCAGATTTTCATACCAATATAAATTTACAAATGAATTATTGGCCTGCAGAAACAGGTAATTTATCGGAAACTTCTGTGGTGTTAGCAAAGTTCATGGAAAAATTAATGGTTCCTGGTGGTGTTACTGCTTCTGAGACCTATGGAGCAAAAGGCTGGACGCTACACCATTTAACCGATCCATTTGGGCGTACAGGTGTGATGGATGGAGTATGGGGTATCACTAGTATGGATGGCCCTTGGATGACCCTACCAATATTTGATCATTTTGAATTTACGGGAGATACCAATTACTTACGCACCATTGCTTATCCAATGATGAAAGGATCTGTACAATTTGTACTTGATTTTTTAGTGCCCTCTCCCGAAGGTTATTTGGTAACCAATCCTTCGCATTCTCCAGAAAATTCTTTTTTTGTTCCTAATACCAACAATAAAGAAAAATCACAAATGACTTATGCTCCAACAGTTGACATACATATTATTAATGCATTGTTCAATAATTTTACCAGGGCTGCATCCATTTTGCATTTAGATAAATCATTGTCTGATAAAGTTACTGCAGCGCAGAAAAAGTTGCCGCCGATGAAAATTTCTGCATTGGGAACTATTCAAGAATGGATTCAAGATTTTGAGGAAACAGAACTAGGACATCGACATATATCACATCTATTGGGTTTGTATCCCCTTGATTTAATTTCTCCCAAAGATCCTGTTATTTTTGAAGCAGCTAAAAAAACGATTGAGCGACGATTATCTAATGGTGGCGGTCATACTGGTTGGAGCAAAGCATGGATAGTTAGTTTGTATGCAAGATTACTAGAACCTGAAAAAGCTTTGGACAACCTGAATGGTTTACTTCGAAAAAGCACTCTGAATAATTTATTTGACACACATCCACCCTTTCAAATAGACGGTAATTTTGGTGCTGCTGCAGCTATTGCTGAAATGGTAATGCAATCACAAAATAACGAAATCAATTTATTACCAGCATTGCCAAAGGCTTGGAACGAGGGTTCTGTGCATGGATTGCGTGCCAGAGGTGCCTGCTCAGTTAATGTAGATTGGGCTGCTGGTGAATTAACCAAAGTATCCATACTGTCAAGTAAAGGTGGGGTCTATCATATTCGCTATAAAGAGTTAACTAAAATAGTGACGCTCAAGGCCAATCAAACCATTACACTAAACAATCATTTTAATTAATATTTTTCGATAATAAGTCGTTCATGAAAAGAATTGTCTACCATTTAGTTGTTTTTTTAATAGCTATGAATGGCTTTGTAATAGCTCAAAACAAATTGGTCAAACCCTCAGTAAAATTGACTATAAATTGGGCGAAGTATTTGGCTAAGCACGATCTAATCTGGGATGAAGTTCCTAAAGATTATTTTGAAGGTGCATTTGTAGGCAATGGATTACTAGGAACGATTTTATTCAAGGATGAACTTGACTCTAATACCCTGCGGTTTGAAATTGGCAGAACTGATGTATACGATCACAGAACTGCTTCACCGAGTGCATATGAAACGAGTCGATTGCCAATTGGTCAATTATTACTAAAACCGCTCGGAGTGATTACCCATGTGAAACTGCGTAATGATCTTTGGAATGCAGAAATTAGGGGAGAGCTAACCACAACGGAGGGTACGATTTCATTTAGATGTTTTGTTCCCTCAGCTGAAGAACTCATTGTGGTTACTATGACAACGACAGGAAAAGAACAGCAGGCAAAATTTTCATTTCGACCACAGTTGGCACAAAGTGCTCGGTATATTGCCAAACGAGCCATGGGCTTAGAACTCAATGTAGCCTATCAGCAAAATCCGGTTTTCAAAAAGGAAGTAGTTAATAACATTGAAGTTGTTACCCAACCATTGTTAATGGGTGATGACTACGCTACAGCCTGGTCTGATACAAAAAAATCGGATGGGTCAAGAACTGTTTTGGTTACAGTTGCTAATCGTTGGGGTAAATATAGAAAGCCTGCAGCAGGCTCTGCAATGGATGCAGTAGAAACGATTACAACTGGTCAGCAAAAATCAATGCCGTTGATGGAACTTGCTCATCGTCAATGGTGGCATCAGTATTATCCCGCTAGTTTTATTAGTATTCCCGATGCACATTTAGAAAGTTTTTATTGGATTCAATTATATAAATTAGCCAGTGCTACCCATCCCAATAGACCAGTTATTGATTTGCTGGGCCCTTGGTTTAAACCCACTGCCTGGCCTTTGCTTTGGATGAATTTGAATGTTCAGCTTACCTATTACACATTAGGCATTACCAATCATTTGGATCTAGAAAATAATCTATATCAATTATTGGAAAGACATAAAGACCAGCTGATATCCAATGTACCCAAGGAGTTTCAAAATGATTGTGCAGGTATTACCAATCCTGTTGGGTATGATGACCTTTATAATCCAATTTTTTTGTCCGCTGATCCGAATAATGACAAAGGACTAAATATCATTGTACTTCCCTGGTTAATGCAAATGTATTACCTCCACAATCGGCGCAGCATGGATGATATCCATTTGAGAGATAGTATTTATCCTCTTTTGCGTCGTGCCTTTAATGTGTACCTTAGAATTCTTCAACTCGGTGAGGATGGATTATACCATATTCCATTTACCTATTCAGATGAATATGGCAATGCCAAAGAAACTAGTCTTAATATAGCACTAGCTCGTTGGGGTTTCAAAACTCTGATTACAACCGCTGAGCATTTGAAAATCCAAGATACACTTTTGCCTAAATGGAAATTGACATTGTCTAAAATGGCGGATTATAATATCGATGAAAACGGAATTATGGTGGGGAAAGGTTTGCCGTTTGCAAAACCTCATCGGCATTACAGTCATCTTTTTTCAATATTCCCTTTATATGATATGAATATAGACAATGAGCCCAGTAGGTTGCCATTGATGAAAAAATCTATTCAACATTTTACCGATTTGGACGGTGACAATTGTATTTATAAATTTTCAGGAGCAGCTTCTTTATGGGCTGCTATTGGCAATGGGGATAGTAGTTTGAAATGGCTGAATCGATCATTAGAAATATTACCCAGATTTGGCAGTAAACCAGGATCTGGCAGAGTACCCTCTGCTACCAAAAACACTTTTTATAGTGAGCGAGAAAATCCAACTTTTGAATCGCCAATTTCTTCCTCCAGAGCGATGTTGGATATGCTGATCCAAAGCTGGGGAGGTATCATTCATGTATTCCCTGCTATTCCCGCAGCTTGGAAAAATGCCAGTTTTTACAACCTGAGAACTGAAGGAGCCTTTCTGGTAAGTGCTGTTAGAAAAGAGGGTAAAACTCAATTTATTCATATAAAAAGTTTGGCCGGAGCTCCCTGCATCATTCAAACCGATTTACAAGGTTTGATTAAGGTAGTTGGTTCACCTTCCACCAATTTGAAACAACAAAATGGCCTAATTGAACTAAGCCTACAAAAAGGGGAGGAGGTTGTTATTTTTACGGGGGCACAACCTGATTCATTCGAAATAAAAGACTTGCCAATAAAGGCTGATAAAATGAATTCTTGGGGAGTTAGAAAATGATATTAAAATACTTTTAAATATATATAATTAGCTGATTTTACTATTCTTGATGCACAACGAGCTACTACGAAATCGTTTTCGTAAAAAATCAAAAGTTGCCTAATTTCAATAGTTACTAAAACGTTTTATTAACCTAACTTTATACATTAACAAAGATTGAAATTGCTAACCCCTCTTTAAAATTATGATTGAGGATAACTATTAACTTTTTATGATTTTTTTTAGAAAATTGGTGGTGTCTTGCCTATTTTTTTTTTCTAGTTTCTCTGTATTTTCTCAAAATTGGGTTGATTCATTAGATGTATATGGAAGGGAAGTGTATATGCCTGCAGAAAACTATAAATGGGATTGGGGTCAAGCCACATTTTTAAATTCACTTATTCATCTTTATAATTACAAACCAGCTGCTCAAAAGGAAAAATACCTTGCTTATATAAAAACTTCAATGGATCATTCTTTTACTGTTGCTAATGGCAAACATCCTAATGCGGTAGCTTCAGGTGTAGGGATGGCTTTCCTAGCTAGGATTACAGGAGACAAAAAATATCGGGATAAAGCTTTGGAAATTTATAATGACTACCTCAGTACTCCTAGAGCTTCCAATGGGGGCGTATCCCATCGGGTTGAAACCGTTGAGTTTTGGGATGATACCATTTACATGATCAGTATGTTTTTGCTTGAAATGTACCATTTAACTGGTGAGGAAAAATATTTAGCAGATTTTTTTGCACAGGTAAAGGTTCATAGCGAAAAATTAGTTGATATAAAATCAGGTCTTTGGGTACACGGCTGGGATGCGGACAACGAAAATTATGATGATAAATGTAGTATGGTTGGCTGGCCCAATTCAATAACGCGCCAAAGCAGTGAGTGCTGGGGTAGGGCCAATGGATGGATAACCATGGCTCTGGCAGATGCTTTGAAAACGATTCCAAAAAAATCACCCTACTGGAAACCTATTGAAAAGGAATTTATAAACCTACTTCGGCCACTGCCTGGTTTGCAAAATAAAACAACCGGACATTGGTATCAGCTGCTTAAATATCCAAGTGATTCCTTGAATTTTCAGGAAAGTTCTTGTACTGCCATGTTTTCTTATGCTATGGCAATGGGTATACAAATGAAGGTGTTGCAAAGGAATACTTATCAGCCAATCATTGACCTTGCTTACAATGGTTTAAGAAAAAATAGTACCATAAAATTCGCTGATAAATACCTGTTACCTTCCAATGTTTGTGGCGGTACTTGCATCGGAGATAAAAATTATTACTATCATCGTAAAATATCAACTGGTACAGGATTTGGAATAGGCTCATTCATAATGTTTGGTATCGAATATGATATACTTTCCAATAGGTAATACAATCTTGTATGTAATATTTTAATCATGAATTTTTTAAAAATATTTTCGCTCTTTGTTTTGCTGTTGTTTCAGTTTTTGTCGACTGCCCAAAATAAAAAAACTTCCAACGTAAAAGCAGTTAAAGCCGTTGCAGTATCCAGCGCTTTGATGGATAAAATTTATGATGAAATCAAGACTCCTTTCAAATATGGAATTATTTTCAAGCATCCTGATTCAACCAAATTAATGGATAGTCCTACCATATTTAATGAAAAAGGGATTTGGTATATGTCCTACATTGTATTTGACGGAAAAGGGTATGAAACCTGGATGGCCAAAAGTGATGATTTGTTGAATTGGAAATCTATCGGAAAAATCCTATCTTTTTCTCCTTCCACTTGGGATGCCAATCAAAAAGCAGGTTATATGTCGTTGGTTGATATTACTTGGGGAGGTAGTTATGGAGTAGAGAAATTTAATAACAAATATTGGATGTCTTACTTAGGGGGAAAGTCAATTGGATATGAAGCTGGGGTGTTAGGGGTGGGAATGGCAACGAACACTTCGCTTACTAAAGTTACCGAATGGACTACAACGACTGCTCCAATTTTGCTGCCGACCGATTCAAATGCAAGTTGGTTCGATAACAAAACCATTTATAAAAGTTTAGTAATTAGGGATAAGCAACAATTAACGCAACACCCTTTTGTAATGTATTACAATGCCAAAGGTGATACGGCCAAATATGAAAGTATTGGCATAGCAGTATCCGATGATATGCTTTCTTGGAAAAGAGTTAGCAAAAATCCAGTTATAACAAAATATAAAGGTATTTGCGGCGATGCTCAAATTGCTAAAATTAATCAATTGTATGTAATGTTTTATTTTGGTGCTTTTTGGAAACCAGGTGCTTTTGAAAGATTTGCTTGTTCCTATGATTTAGTGAATTGGACAGATTGGAAGGGAGTAGATTTGGTTTCCTCCTCTGAATCATATGACGAAAAATACGCCCATAAACCCTGGGTAATAAAATGGAAGGGAATTGTATATCATTTTTATAATGCTGTTGGGAAATCTGGTAGGGTTATAGCCTTGGCTACCTCTAAAGACTTAAAAAAATAATTATCATATATTACACAAATGAAAAGAAGGAAATTTGTAACACTGGGCGTAACAACAATGGGAGCTTTACCTATGCTAAGTTTGGGCTCCATTAGTCGTATTAGTAATCGATTTGCCCCTGTTAAACCTAGTTGGCTTATTGAGCTTATCCATCTTAATGATGCAAATGTCGAGTCACAGAAAAAACAGCAGATTATTGATCCCACGCTTGCTTCATTTGGTTGCTTTTTAGACTGGGAAGAACTGCCGAGCCCTCAAGGTACCGCTGGGTTCATATCCAATGCTGCTTGCGCAGTATCCTGTCCTGAATCTGTTTTTTACAGATCTGTTGACTTGTTAAGATCTGTTGACAATGCTATCCAGTATTTATTAAATATCCAACATAAAGATGGCACCATCGATTTATTGGGAACGAATTTTCATTCTACTCCAGATACAGGGTTCAGTGTAGAAAAATTAACCACTGCTTTTGTTTTTATAAAAACTTTACCTTCCGATATTTCTGCTAAAGTTATTGCCAAGCTTTCCACTTACTTGAAAAATGCGGGTGAGGCACTCATTTCAGGCGGTATTCATACGCCCAATCATCGCTGGGTGGTATCTGCAGCCCTATCAAAGTTAAATAAATTATGGCCCAACGAAAGATATGTGAACCGCGCTAACCAGTGGCTGGGTGAACATATTGACCTTGATGCAGAGGGACAGTACACTGAAAAAAGTACGGGAGGGTATACGCCAATGGTTGACCGTCTTTTGATCATTATTGCCAACAATTTTAACAAGCCTGAGATACTGGAATATGTAAGAAAAAATCTTAACATGACTATGTACTATGTACATCCAAATGGGGAAGTAGTGACCGAAGCTTCCAATCGTCAAGATAAGGGAACCATTGGCTCAATGGATGGTTATTATTATTCTTATCGATATTTGGCGCTATTAGATAAAAATGGAGAATATGCCACTATGTGCAAACAAATTGAAAAAAGGGGTTTTTCGAATTTGCTTGGCAGCCTGGATAATTTTCTTGAAAACAGTTTTCTTTGGAACGAATTACCCAATAATTTGCCTGTGCCTGTAAGCTATGCAAAAGCCTTTCCCTTGTCTGGTGTGGCTAGAATTAGACGAAATCATTGGGATGCTACTATATTGTCGAATAATGCAGCTTGGCTGACTTTTCACAAAGGGGATGCAGTTTTACAGGGTATGCGAGTTGCCGCTTCTTTTTTTGGTAAAGGTCAATTTCAATCTTCCAAAATAAATAAAAATGGAGATGCATGGGAATTGTACAATAAAATTGAAGGTGTTTATTATCAACCTTATCCAAAAGAAGGCATTGACCCAACAGGAGATTTAAGTAAAATGCCCAAAACTAATCGACCAAAAAGTGAAATACAACAGTTAGAGTCAATCATACGGATAACTGAAACGGCTACTGGTTTAAGTGTAGATATCGATATAAGGGGTACTGAAGGCGTTCCTGTAACCGTTGAGCTAGCTTTTAGAAAAGGGGGAGTTTTTGCTGGGTTGCAGCCACAGACTGCTAGTGTAAATAATTTTTTAATAAAAGATACCTTTGGAAGTTATACACAAGGAAAAGATACCATTCATTTCGGTCCAGGAAGAATTGAACACAAGGCATTTCATTTGCGTGGAGCACTCCCGCCATTAGATGCCCCTAGCGCATATCTTACTGGGTTTACACCTTTTAAACATACTAT